>NZ_JBHZPE010000023.1:0-69465 GCF_042787985.1 Peribacillus sp. YIM B13481 | reverse complement strand
ACTTAAAAAATTGTCGATGCAGGCGATGCTTACTTTCGCTGCCATTAATTTAAAGAAGATGGCCAATTGGACATGGCGAGGTCCAAAAATGGCCTAACATAGTGGGCTCGTAGAGCCCCAATCTCCTAACTTCAGGCAAAAATTCAAAGGGAATCTCAAAAAGGGGTTCGGAATTTTTTAATTCCGAACCCCTTTTGTCTACAAACTGAAATGTAACTTCCAATTAATTGTGGTTAAGTATAAAAAATACCCTGGGTATGAAACCATCCAGGGTATTTTTTCTTTATACTGATTTTATCGGAATCAAGAGCGCTTTCCATCGCTATACTCTTTTCCACAGCCATCCGGATAAGATTAAATGACCATCTTTTTACCGGCATTTAATTGAACTTCCTGCTTAGGAGTTTCTGCTTTCTTGTTTTGCTTTACCCTAAAGTGATAAACCGCATAACATCCAAGGAAGAATGTCCCCCCGCAATAAAGGGCCATGCGCTGCTCGGGAACAAACGCAAGACTGATCATGACGATGCAGTTTGCTATCAAGGCAAGAATGGGGATGAATGGGTATAGCGGTACTTTGAATTTCAGATTTTCTACCTTTCCGCCTTGGCGGGTATATGATCTTCTAAAAGCAAGAAGACAAGCCGCGATTGCAATCCAGCCAATTTGTGCTCCTAATCCTGCAAGGGAGAGAAGAAAGACAAACACTGTTTTGGCGGCTACTACACTTGAAAGTAAAGACAAACCAGCTATTGCAAGGGTGATAAGCAAGGCATTAAGCGGAATTCCTCGCTTATTTACCATACCGAGCTTCGGACTTGCCATGCCTTCCTTAGAAAGCGAGTAAAGCATACGTGTTGCCGCATAAAGGCCGGAGTTTGCAACGGACAAAAGCGCTATTAGAATGATGAAGTTCATGATGTCAGCCGCATAAGGAACTCCGATACTATCCAATACAACAACGAATGGACTTTCAACGATTCCTGCCTGTTCCCTTGGAATCAGCGCTGAAAGAACAGAGACAGAAAGAACGAAGAAGAAAAGGGTACGCCAAACTGTTTGTTTGATCGATTTAGGTATGACCTTTTCTGGATTTTCACTTTCTCCCGCGGCAATTCCGATTAGCTCTGTGCCCTGGAATGAAAAGTTCACTGTAATCATTGTGATAAGCAGGGCCGATATCCCATTGGGGAAGAGGCCTTCACTGAAAAAGTTGGAGAAAAATGGTGCTTCTTGTCCACCTTTCATATCAATAAGACCAAACATGGCAGCACCGCCAACGATGATGAACAGAATGATGGCCAATACTTTTATGCTGGAAAAAACAAACTCCGATTCGCCAAATGCCTTTGCTGATAAAGCGTTTAGTGAAAATATGAGAAAAGCAAAGATTGCGCACCACATCCAAACGGGTGATCCAGGAAACCATCTTTGCATAAGCTGTCCTGCTGCCAGAAACTCTAAGGCAACTGTAACGGCCCAACCTAACCAGTAAAGCCATCCAATGGCAAAGCCGGTTCCAGGACCGATGAATTTTGTCGCATATGTCTGAAACGATCCGGAAACAGGCATGGCAACCGATAGTTCACCTAGACAAAGCATCGTCAAATACATGATGAAGCCGCCAACTATGTAAGAGAGGATAGCACCGATGGCACCTGCTTCATGAATGGTATAGCCTGAACCAAGGAAAAAGCCGGTACCAATACATCCCCCTATTGAAATCATAAATAAATGTCTAGCTTTCATACTCCGTTTTAATTCATTTGGTTGATTATCTGCTGTTTTCATTGAAAGACTCCTTTACCTGATGGGTGCAAACGGTTTCATTTATGTTGGGACGTTATTAGGGAATTTGTGTTCAATCACAAGTCTAAAAGCTTCGATTTTGAATCTTAGGAGATGTCGAATTCCCTCGGAAAAGAGATTACTTCTGCATTTAAGAAAGATGTGACAATGAACATAGGCATCTATGCAGAATAAACGATAGCGCCGCTTAATAAAGAAAAGGAAGCCAAGCGTCAGGAAACCAGGGTGTGAATTGAACATGTCGATCATCCGCAAATGGGGAGAGAAGCACCCTGATGTGATATTTCCAATGAAGCATCCATTAGTGAACTCTCTCTCTATTTCTATCAATAACTGTCATCTCAATAGGGTTCGATCTATTTTACATCTACCAGTAAACCTGAAGTGATAAGGTGGTCTTCCGCTCCATAAAGCAGTTTTTCTCCAAGTAATGAGCCCATTAATGCTACAGCAACTTCAGCCGTTTTATTATGCTCGTCCAATATTGGATTTATCTCTACAAACTCTGCAGATGTAATGATATTAGCTTCAGCTAGCATTTCCATGGCAAGATGGCTCTCACGGTAACTAATGCCTCCCATTACAGGCGTTCCGACCCCTGGTGCATCATCTGGATCAAGACCATCAAGGTCAAGGGATAAATGTACAAGATCCGTACGTTCTTTCAGATAGGCAATCGATTCTTCCATCACTTTTGTCATACCCATTCTATCAATCTCATGCATAGTATAGACTTTAATGCCTTTTTCCCTGATTAGTTCTTTCTCACCTTGATCTAAAGAACGGGCACCAATAATGACAATATTCTCTGGTTTGACTTTTGGGGAATAGCCGCCAATGTTAGTCAGTACAGGGTGGCCAAGGCCTAAACTTACTGCAAGGGACATACCATGGATATTTCCTGATGGGGAAGTTTCGGCTGTGTTTAAATCGCCATGCGCATCATACCAAATTACCCCTAAATTTTCAGAATGCTTCGCTAAACCGGATAATGTGCCGATAGCTATACTGTGATCTCCCCCCAATACTAAAGGAAACCTATTTGATTGGATGACTTCATCCACTTTTTGACTTAATTTTTCATTACCTTCTGCAACATCCTGTAGATTCTTTAAATTTGTGTCGCTATCACTTTGTGCTCTTTCTTTTATCTCTACTATAATATCACCTTCATCACGGACAGTATAGCCAATGTTTTCAAGTCTTTCACTCAATCCTGCATATCTAATGGCACTAGGTCCCATATCCACTCCTCTTCTAGTTTGACCAAGATCCATTGGAACACCAATTATTGAAATTTCTTTCTTCATGTATAATTCTCCTCCTTCGATTTTTCTTCCCTAGTATAAGGGTAAAAGGCTAGATGACTCAACTCGACATTTTTTTGAATATTTATACGATTAAGAAAAGGGTGAAAGCTCTGGGTTAAAATTCCTATTTTTGAGTGGTGAAGTGTATAAAATCATTACCGTATAGGGTATGTGAATTAATTTAAAAAAGTGGGTTGAATACCTGTAAAATCTACACTCTTTTGATATTTCCGATGAGAGTGGGAGCTCGACCGATCAAAATCTCCCGTTAAGGACTCCGTTGGAAATATTGAATATTTTTATTAGGTATATTATTCAGGAAATGGAGCAGCCGCATATACAAATCATGGAAGGACATTTCGTTTTCATATTGAATAGGATTGTTTCTGACCAAAAACCAAGAGCTGTTTGCCAAACTGAGGTTAACTGTGAGAAACGAAATATAATAATCTATAGTCCATCATGTCGGCATAATCTATGTATCTTGGATTATTCATCCTCAGTATGTTTTTTGTACTAGTTGCAAATATCATGAAAAAACGACGAGCGGAAAAATCAAAGATATTTCCGACCAAAAGAATAGGAAAGTTTGTTGGAGAAAGTGGGAACTGCAGCCCCGATTTCATATTGGATCATAAGGGTTTGCTGCCGGAAAACAAAATAGGTAAAGTAGCGTCAGGCTATGATTGCTGCTCATATCGCTTTGTTAAAAAATATGAGTGCCATTAAAATGATTGACTCCATTCCTCATCTTCCAGAGGAACACCATTGCTAATGCTATATTCTACATTCATATTTCCATGTTTAATCCATGCATCTTTTTTTAGTGCAGCGATAATTACAGTAAAGCGGTCTTCATCTGCATTCTGTTTCTTACGTGAAAGGGTGATCCGAATGGTTGGGACCACGTCATAATCTTTATAGCTTGCTGGTTTATTCGGATCAATCTTCAATTCATTCCCGATCCCCTCATCAAAGACCAAGACTAATTGATTCGAATCGCCTATTCCTTGTTGAATCTCTTCCCAATCATCACTTTCTGCAATATCTCCCATATCCTTGGATTTCAAAATGTCCCCCAGTTCATTTTCAATATAAGGCCTTATCTCTTTTTCAGCATCATCTTGCTATTTTTCAGATAAGAAGGTATCTTCCATTTCCCCTGTTTCATCATTAAAGTAAACTAAAAATTTAGTACCATATTTTTTATGTTTCACTTTAGTTGCATATTCAAAATAGTTGCAATTACCCATATTATTATAGAGGACATCATATATTTCCGTTTTATCTTCAAAGTTTTTCACTAAATACCGTTCAGCTTGAATTCTAACCTTTTTTTCTTCTTCAGGATCAGCTTTCATACTCTTTGTGAATGAAAACACAAGTATTACGACACGGCCATATTGAGTAAGAAAATAGTTAATAAAGTCAGTGAAATCTTTCTTGTTTTGCTCAAGGAACACCCTCCCGTTATCTCTGCTTATATTCAATTGAATTTAAGGAGTGCCTCTTTTTTAGCTGTGAAATCTAAATTATTTGCGATTCACATATCGGGATACTTTGTTACAATATTTATATAGATAGTACCCTAAAGGGAGAGATTTATTTGGAAACCTTTCAAAGAGAAATGAATCATAACCGAGATGAATTCAGAAAGATGAGGTGGAAACAGCATCGTTCACAAGTTACAGGGTTATTCGATGCCGTTTTTTCGAAAAAAGAGATTGTTGATAAAATGGCTATCGTTGGTGCAGGGAATTGCGATGATTTGGATATCGATTATCTAGCAGCTAAATGCAATTCCATATATTTATTCGATATTGATATGGAAAGTATGGAAAAGGGTATAGAGAATTTGCCTGAACATACTCGAAAAAAAATTCAGCTTGTTGAAATCGATGTTACAGGCCTCGATAAAATGGATTTTGATCACCACCTATCTTCCATGCTGGATCGTGGTGAAAAGGCAGAGGAAATTATTCAGTATGTAAAGGATGCCGAGAATCGGTTAGGTCAGCTTTCTGAAAGTATTTTTGCCAATCATTATAATGGTTTTGACGTTATAGCAACTTCCGCCATTTATACTCAACTTTTTTATAATTGGGCCAAGGAACTGCTTTCTGATTACTCAAACCAATATCAAAATAAAGACGCAGAAGAGATAAAGAATGGACTTTTAGATCTAAGGGATGAGATAGTACGAACGTTGAATCACTCTATTTCTAAATGTATCAAGGAAAATGGATTCTATATTACATGGACTGATATCTTAAAAATCGAACCTGAGTATATGGATACCATTAATGAAGGGCTTGGTGCCATATTTGTCTTAGCTTCAAACGTGGGGTATGGGGCAGCATTGATTGGGATAAAATCTTTTATTGAAAAAGTGGGTAAAAGTGAATTATCCCTTCGGTATTGGCCATGGGATTTTAATGCAAATAAACAGTATTTGACCATTGGAATTATAGGGAGATTGAAATGATTGTCATACAACTGAAAAACGGAATGAAAGGGATAGGTAAGCATATCAACTGCTGTACCTATCTTTTTTTTGTTTCGTATAAGTCTCCTAAGGAATATTTTTATTCATCCATTTCTAAGGCTAGATAAATAGGGGACTTTTATCAATGAATCATACAAAGATAAGACATAATCATATGAAAGGTGTAAAAAAACGATAAAATTTTTGACTATTTGTCTAATGAATTCACAAACTGGTGTAGATATAATGAATCTATTAAAAACAGAATATTTCAATAAGTCAGGATATGGACAACAAAAGAAAAGGAAGTGGTGAGTGTTTGAAGGCTGATATCGTATTCATAAACGGCGAGGTCATAACAGTTGATCAAAAAAATTCAATCGCAGAAGCCTTGGCAGTTAAAGGAAATCGCATCTCGGCAGTTGGAACGAATCAGGAAATGAAGGTTTTTATCGGAGAAGAAACAAATGTGATTGACTTGCAGGGAAAGTCATTACTGCCTGGGTTTATAGATTCTCATATTCACCTTATATTGTACGGTGTCAACCAGTTGGCAGTAAGTTGTAAAGCTGAACATATAGAATCTGTAAAAGATTTGTTAATCGATCTGAAGAAGAAAGCTTCGACAATCCCTAAAGGTGAATGGATCCGCGCCTGGGGCTTCAATGAAACCGCTATGAAAGAAAAACGGTATCCAACAATTACAGAGTTGGATGCCATTTCAACAGACCATCCCATTATGGTAACCCGTACATGCAGCCATATAAGTGTTGTGAACAGCCGGGCGTTAGAACTTGCCCGAATTGATGAAAACTCAGAGAATCCAAAAGGCGGGATTATTGAAAAGGATAAGGCAGGGAGGAATACAGGCAAACTAATTGAAACAGCAAATATGATAATGGCCGACATTGCAAGCTATTCAGAAAGTGAACTGTTGAAAGCAGTGAAAATTGCATCGGAGCATTTCATTGCCGCAGGCATAACTAGCATTCATGAAGCTGGTGCTTATGGTCCTGAAAGTTTCCGTTTAATGCAGCAAGCCATTAAAAGTAAGGATATACGTGTCCGCATCTATGCGATGGTAGGTTCATTGAATAATTCGCATGAATTTGTAAACAAAGTGGTATCTTCTGGAATCGTAACCGGAACTGGGGACGAAAGATTTAAAATTGGACCGGCTAAATTGTTTACGGATGGCAGCAGCACCGGTCCGACGATCGCTACCCGTGAGCCCTATTCGAGTGATCCTGGCAATTTTGGCATTCTTTATTATAAAGAAGAAGAAATCTATCAAGTATTAGGTCAGGCACATAAAAAAGGCTATCAGATCACAGTACACGCCCAAGGGGACAGGGCGATAGAGATGTATTTAAATTGTGTGGAAAAGGCTTTGAATGAAACTCCAAGAAAAGATCATAGACATAGAATTGAGCATGCTGGAATATCTGCGCCAGATTTACAACAGAGGATGAAAGAACTTGGAATCATCCCAATCCCCAACCCCCCATTTCCTTATGAATTCGGTGATATATATATCGAACACTACGGTAATAGGGTCAACCGCATGTACGCCGCCCGTGATTATATTGATAATGGCATCTTGGCCGCAGGTGGATCTGATGCTCCCATTACTGATCACGACCCTTTATTAGGCATACATGTTGCAGTTAATAGAAGAAGCAGGTCCGGTATGAAGATAGGTACGGTTCAATCGATTAGCGTAATGGAGGCCATTAAACTATACACATGGAATGGCGCCTTTGCGAGTTTCGATGAGGATGTCAAAGGCAGCATAGAGGTAGGGAAGCTAGCCGATCTAGTAGTATTGAATGATAGTATATTGAAAGTAGATCCTCAAAATATCAAGGATTTAAAAGTTGAATCAACGATTCTAAACGGAGAGATTCTCTATCATAGGGAAACATTGGTGGAAATATAATCTATAGGAACTATTAAACGACAAAGACCTTAAACTTCAATTTTGTTGCTTAAGCCAACCTATGTAGAATTTAGCAGGTTATCTAAAAGGGGGATATTCATTATGAAAAAGCAAAAATTATTAATTAATGGTGAGAGACTGAGTCATACGCTCGAGAAATTTGCGGATTTCGGACGGACAGAAAACAACGGAGTCACACGGTTATCCCTGTCCGAGGAAGATCGATTAGTCCGTGATTACTTTTGCTCTTGTTGTAAAGAATTGGGGATGACCATTAAGGTTGATGACATGGGGAATATTTACGCTACTTTAACGGGACTTGAAGACAAACCGCCAATTGTTTTAGGATCACATATGGATACCGTGAAAAAAGGCGGGCGGTTTGATGGTATCTTGGGTGTAGCTGCCGGCTTGGAAGTCGTGCGGACGCTGGTGGAAAATAATATCCAGCCTAAAATTCCGGTAATGATCGTCAATTTTACGAACGAAGAAGGAGCCAGATTCGAACCTTCCATGATGTCTTCGGGAGTTCTTTCGGGTAAATTCGAGAAATCCATCATGCTGCAAAAGACGGATAGTGAAGGAACCACTTTCGAAAGTGCCTTAAATGCCATTGGATACGCAGGAAATGAAGAGTCCCGTTTAAAAGAAGCGACTGCATTTCTAGAATTGCATATTGAACAAGGGCCCATTCTTGAACGTGAATCGTTAACGATCGGTGTCGTTGAATGTGTCCTTGGAATGGTGTGCTATGAAATGGAAGTTACTGGAGAATCCGATCATGCGGGAACCACCCCGATGATTATGAGAAAGGATGCGTTCTTCACTGCGAATAGCTTGATTATGGAGGCTCGTCAGAAATTAGGCATGCTTGATGACGATTTGGTTTTTACGATTGGAAGGGTAAATGTGTTTCCTAATATCCATACGGTCATCCCTAATAAAGTAGTTTTTTCGCTAGAAGCAAGGCATAAGGATTTCAAGGTCATCGAAAAGGTGGAGGAAGTCATTGAAGGCCTTACAACCACAGGTATAGAAGGAGGCTGTGACATTCAAGTGAAAAAATTATGGGACAGGGATACCGTTTGGTTCGATAAATCAATTTGCAATTTGCTTGAACTATCGACCAATTCATTAGGTCTACCATATAAAAGAATGGTAAGCGGTGCTGGACATGATGCTCAGTTTATAGCTAGTTTTATACCGACTGCCATGGTTTTCGTACCAAGCATCAAAGGTAAAAGTCATTGTGAAGAGGAACTTACTACTTGGGAAGATTGTGAAAAAGGCGTCAATGTAATATTGGAAACGGTCCTTGCCATCCAGTCCAATTAAGGCGAATATATGTTTTGTTGAAAGAAGGAAATATCCGTAACTAACGTTTATGCTATCAAACCATCAGTTTTGTATGTAAGTCGACTTGACTGATGGTGATTCCATGTTAAGAACCTAACAAGGGGAGGGTATAATTTGAATGCTATTAAGCTATTGCTTTTTGTTCCATTCATAGGGTTCTTGGGTTTATTGCCCTATGCAAATAAAATAGAACCGTACATATTGGGAATGCCTTTTTTGTTATTTTGGGTTGCATTTTGGATGGTGATGGCTTCAGTTATTTTAATGATTGTCTATAGGTTCGATCCTGATAATAAAGGGAGTGATCCTGAATGAATATCTCATTACTCATCATTTCCATCTTCTTGGTGCTCGCACTTTATTTAGGGATCAAAGCAAGAAAAGGGAAGGATATGGATATGGAGCAATTTGCCGTAGGGGGCAGGGGCTTCGGTACATTCTTCATTTTTCTGCTGATAGCAGGTGAAATTTATACAACTTTCACATTTCTGGGCGGAAGTGGGTGGACTTACTCAAAAGGTGCGGCTGCTTATTATGTTCCCGCCTATATATTCTTAGCCTACGTCCTATCGTATTGGCTTGTTCCTAAAATATGGAAATACTCCAAACGCCATTCCATTATCTCTCAGCCGGAGTATTTTGCATCTAAATACAAGAGCCGATCAATGGGGATGATCGTGGCCGTATTGGGAAGCCTAGCTCTCGTTCCGTACATAGTCATACAGCTCAAAGGATTAGGCATCATTGTTTCAGAAGCATCTTATGGAGCGATTTCACCAGTTGCTGCAAGTGTTATCGGTGCTGTAGTCGTAACTACTTATGTAATGATTTCAGGCATTCATGGGTCAGCATGGACTGCGATACTAAAAGATTTCATGATTTTGGTTGTCGTTATCTTTTTGGGGATTTACATCCCATTTCATTACTTCGGGGGCATACAGCCAATGTTCGAGACAGTCCAAGCGGCAAAACCGGAAATGTTAGTTTTGGCGGATCACGGATTGAGTCAGTCCTGGTTTGTGTCCACCGTTTTGCTGAATGCACTGGGATTTTATTTACTGCCACAAACTTTCATGGTTGTTTTATCGTCGAATGGTGAAAGAACCCTTCGCAAAAATGCCATTGCTTTACCCTTATACACACTGTTACTGCTTTTCGTCTTTTTCATAGGATATGCAGCTATCATGGAAATCCCGGGCTTACAAGGAGCAGATGGGGATCTATCACTGTTAAGGCTGGCGATTCAAACATTCGATCCATGGGTGATAGGGTTTATCGGAGCTGCAGGTTTATTGACTGCCCTTGTACCGGCTTCAGTCATGCTAATGGCTGCATCGGTAGGTCTGACAAATAGCTTTTTCAAAGTTCTGGTACCTTCTGCGAGTGAAACACATCAATTGATCGTCTCAAGATTAATTATTATTGGTATCTCAATAATCGCTTTAATTGTTACGGTAACAGGCGGCGAGGCTTTGGCCATCTTGAATATCATGTCATATAGTTTAATAACCCAACTGGCACCTGCCTTGTTTTGCAGTTTACCAAAAAATAATATAATTAATAAGTATGGTGCGATGACAGGAATCTTGGCAGGCGTCCTAATCGTTCTATATGCGACAATTGCAGATGTTAAGGTTGCGACATTCCTGCCGGGTATACCGCATGTAATTAATGATATCAGTACAGGTGTCATAGCTTTGTTAATTAATATACTAGTAACATTCATTGTAAGTGCACTGACTAAACATATCGCTATGCAAGAGAATGAAATGAATGATTTGAATAAAATATCCTGATTGCGTTTAATCAAGTTTTCCATGGGGATTACTGACAGGATGAACTGGTAGGGCATGATTTGGGAGGGATTTCGTGAAAATTAACATAACGGCTTGCCAATTCCGTGTAGAAAATGTGTCAACTTTCAATGAATTTCAGAAACAGGTGGAAGAATTGATCAACCAAGTTCCCGAAGACTCGGATTATATCATTTTTCCTGAATTGTTAACTATCGGGTTATCAGCGACCTTTGGAATACAGGATGCTTCATCCGTTATGAGGATTGATGAATATACCAATCAATATAAAGAACTTTTCAGGTCAATTTCAAGAAAAAGAAAACAGATCATTATTGCGGGCACGCATCTGGAACGCCGCGATAATGAATACTTCAATATTGCATACATTTTTGATAGAAACGGATCATACGTTGAGCATAAAAAAACTCATATCTTTCCTGCTGAAGCAAATTGGTGTACCTCTGAAGGCGATGATCTGGAGGTTTATTCCATTGGTCCGGTTAGGATTGGAATAGCAATATGTTATGAAGCGGAGATACCTGAAATTTCAAGAATATTATCAGTGAACGGGGCCGACATCATTTTTTGTCCATCATACACGTTTACAGAGGCTGGTTTTTGGCGAGTTCGCCATTGTGCACATGCACGTGCAATCGAGAATCAGGTATATTTTGTTCATTGCCCCACAGTTGGTGAACCAGGGGCACCCCTGCCGGACGGATACGGTCGTGCCAGTATACTTAGCCCCTGTGACAGTGCTTGGCCAGCAAATGGTATAGTAGTTGAGGCTGAAATGAATGAACATACCATTATTACCGGTACGGTCGATATAGACGAACTTTATGAGAATCGAAAAAGTGGTGCAGCAACCACTTTCAATGATCGTAATCGCAGAAAAGATATGTATGCGAAGTATGTGCCTTATGAGAAGCTGTATTAATCGGTTGGAAAAGACTTATTAATACAATAGTTCTCAGTTTGTCGACAAAAGGAGGTTCGGAATGCATCCCGAACCATGATATTAAAACACGACAATGAATAAAATATCATTAATTAGAATTTTACAAAAAAGCAAATGCGGTTAGCAGAGGGAGCTTGGCATGAACTTTTCTATATTGGTTTTGATCATCATGACATTTGCATTAGTCAGCACCATTGCAATAGGCGGGGAAAATGACGAAAATTATTCAGGTGCGGTTCAAGGTAATTTTGGCTAGATTAACAAGGATTTATGCAGCGTATTTCAGCGTATTAGTTTAGGAGTAGGTTTTTGTTTAATAATGGGTCATTTCGTCTTAATCGAAAGCCATTACTCGTGAAGTCAGCGCTTTTCTATTTCATTGCCGGAGGAATCGGGAATTAACTTAATATACGAAATATATTGTCAAATGCATATTGCATATAATAGAATATATGTAGCCATTTCATATTGTAATAATATAGATAGACACCCTATTTATACCTGTTACGATGTCTGTAATGGCAGGAGGCACAAAAGTATGTTTCATCAGAAAACAGTATATATAGTCGGCGAATCGAAGGCAGCTTCTAATAACCCTATTACACAGCAATTCAACTGCTTTTTTATCGGGTTCGTCATTGATAGTGATACACATGAAATAGTGGATGTGGAATGCTCGACAACGATATCGCTTACATCAAGGTTCATTCAATCCATGTTAGTGGGCAAATCCATTCTTCGACCCGATGAATTGGAAAAAGAAATTGAGAAACGTTACTTTGGGTCATCTCAGAAAGCACTGGCCGTCGCTCTAAGAAATGCGAGCATTAAATATCATCAACTTTATAAGTTATAGCTGCTTCATTTGTTATTCGCAATTGAAATCCAGCTGTTAAAGAGTGTGTAGGCGCTCTTTGGCAGCTGGATTTTTTATGTAGGGCTTCGTTAGGCTTCACTGTCGAATTTGATTTCTTCTGCTTATTGTCTTTTTACCGAAGATGAAAATGACATTTTAGTTTAATAGAATCCCTTAAATATAAGGAGGTATGGGAAATGATTCAAGACGGTGTGATGTTTGTCTGTTTTTTATTGGCATTTACTGCAGTGATTGCGGTAGCGGAAAAAAAGATAGGAGGAAGGTTCTTCAAGTATGTTCCTGGTATTGTCCTTATTTATATTGGAGCTGCTCTGATGAAAACATTTGGGGTATTTTCAGATAGTGAATCAGTCGAAAGTGCATATAGCACCATACGTGGCCTCCTGCTGCCTGCCATGTTGATGCTCATGCTTTTGCAATGCGATATGCGAAAAATAATCAGACTCGGACCTAAGATGCTTTTAACTTTTTTTGCCGCTTCATTCAGTATCATCGGCGGGTTCACTCTTACTTACGTTTTAATGAATGGTTTTTATGCGGAAGGAACATGGAAGGCATTTTCTGCTTTAAGCGCAAGCTGGACTGGGGGATCTGCCAATATGGTGATTTTGCAAGGCATACTCGATGTACCTGAAAATATTTTTGGCTATGCGTTAATCATGGATACAGTCAATTATTCCATTTGGGTCATGTTCTTGTTTTGGCTGGTGCCTCTTGCAGGAAAATTCAATATTTGGACTAAAGCGGATACATCTTTCATTGATCAAATGACATCTGAGCTTGAAGCAGGGGAAACCGCCAAGACGGAATTTGGATTCGTGGAATTGATTGGTTTCTTGGCACTTGCTTTAATTGTATCAGCAGGGGCAATCAAAATTGGGGAAAGCCTGCCAGTACTGGGTGCCGCTGTGAATGGAACGACTTGGACGATCATCATCGCTTCGACCGTAGGTTTAATTCTGGCTGTCACAAAGGTTGGACGTATTGCCGGTTCCATGGAAATTTCAAAAGTCATGCTTTATATAGTCATTGGTTTAATTGCTTCCCATGCCGATTTTTCACAGCTGTTTCAAGCACCTGTGTATATTTTATCCGGATTTATGATTCTATTCTTTCATGGATTGATCATGGTCATTTTGGCCAAAATCTTTAAGTTGGATCTATTTACAATGGGAGTTGCCTCATTGGCCAATATAGGGGGTGTGGCATCAGCCCCTATATTGGCAGGGGCATTCAACCGTGCGCTAATACCGGTCGGGATTTTGATGGCTGTACTCGGCAGTCTTCTGGGTACCTATTTTGGAATTCTAACATCATATATACTCTTAAGCTTTTAAGGAAGGGTTGTTAATATGAAGATTGAAAGTTTACAAGTATCAGTGGAAACCTTGCCACTTGTCAAGCCATTCAAAACTGCATTACGTACAACAATGGAAATTGAAAATATCATGGTTTCGGTGAAGTTGGAAGATGGAACGGAAGGTTTGGGGGCTGCAGCCCCTACGGTTGCCATAACAGGTGATTCTGCAAATGGAATCATGACCATCATTGAAGAAGTGATCACGCCACATCTAATTGGCCGCGACATCGAGAATATCAACGCATTGTCTCAACTAATCCAATTATCCTGTGTAGGAAACACAAGTGCAAAAGCTGCAGTTGAAATCGCCTTATATGACGCAGTCAGCAAACGATGGCGGCTCCCTTTATATCAATATCTGGGTGGTAAATCAAATGTCCTGAAAAATGATATGACAATCAGCGTGGATGAACCCGAAGTAATGGCAAAGGCGGCATTGTCCCTCATCGATTGCGGATTCTCAACAATGAAGATAAAGCTGGGGAAAGACTGGAAGAGTGATGTGGAGCGGGTTGCCTGCATTCGTGCTGCTGTTGGCGATCAAGTTATTATCAGGATTGACGCAAATCAAGGGTGGACAACAAAACAAGCAATTTCAATCATTCATGAACTCGAGGAAAGAAAGCTGAACGTTGATTTGGTGGAGCAACCCGTGCAAGCCCATGATATCGAAGGTTTAAAAGAAATAAAGAGGTGCGTCCAAGTGCCTATCATGGCCGATGAAAGTTTGTTTTCCCCTCGTGATGCCATGAGGCTCCTGAATGAACATGCTGTTGATTTCCTTAATATTAAATTAATGAAAACAGGAGGCATTCGACGCGCACTTCAAATCGCGGATCTGGCAGAAGCAGTCGGGGTGGAATGCATGATCGGCAGTATGATGGAATCATCCGTGAGCGTAGCAGCCGCGGCTCATCTGGCAACCGCCCATCCAAATATAACGAAGATTGATTTAGATGCACCATTATGGATTAAGGATGAACCATTTGAGGGCATTCAATTTGCGAAAAATCAACTTCTCATTTCCGAGAAACCTGGACTAGGAGTCAAGAGGAAATCCTCATTTACTCAATAAAAACTATTTCGAAAGGGTGATTATTTTGAAAAGGTTAACAGTTGTAGTGATATCTTTATTTACTATCGGTATTTTAGTATTCAGTCCCAATGAAGCTAGTTCAAGAGAGAAGGAGAGAATTGCCTATGTAGATGTAGTAGTGGCCACTCTTTGGACGGAGCCGGGATTATTAAGGGACATCGATGCTCCTTCTGCATCGAATCCCGTCGATTTGAATGCATGGATACGCTCCATGAATTATGAAGATAAACTGTGGCTTGTGGGTAACCTGGAAACCCAGGCGTTATATGGTTCTAAAGTGACCATTCTTGAAGAGCGGGGTGAATGGGTGAAAGTTGCTGTTGCCAATCAGCTGACACCCCGTAATGATGCAGGTTATCCTGGATGGATGCCAAAAGGGCAATTGAAATCAGGAAAATCCTTTAATAAGCAGTTTAATAGAGGGTTTGCCCTTGTAACTGCTCCAAAGACTTGGCTTTATTCGGATTCGAAACATCGGTCGAAATTCATGGAGGTCAGCTTCGATACACGCCTTCCGCTATTACAGGTGAAAAAAGATAAAGTGAAGGTGATGACACCAAGTAATGGAGCAAAATGGATAGAAACGAATGACGTGTCCGTTTATCAAGACGAAAGTCAAATTCCAGTTCCAACCGGTAAGGACATTGTAGAATCAGGAAAAGATTTTTTAGGACTTCCTTACCTATGGGCTGGAATGTCCGGTTTTGGATTTGACTGCTCTGGCTTTACCTATACCATGTACCATGCTAACGGTATAACGATCCCAAGGGACTCTTCCATTCAGGCGCTTCATGGTAAAAAGGTGGAACAGGAAAATCTTCAACAAGGCGATTTACTATTTTTTGCCTATGATAAAGGAAAAGGTAAGGTGCATCATGTTGGAATGTATATTGGTGACGGGAAAATGATTCATTCTCCAAACAGCTCTACACATGTAAGGATAGATGAAATAAAAACATCGGGATACGGAGAGGAATATGCCGGAGCAAGAAGATATATCGATTGATTTTAAAAAAGCCTAAGAGCACCGAGCTCTTAGGCTTTTTCGGATTTAAAACAAGATTTTTCAAGCGTTAGAAGTAGCAATGATCACAGCTGTGTTTTTTTCAACAAAATAACTTGAATTGGCTACTACCTTAGGTTTTTGAATTACATATATCAATAAGGTAAAATATGGTATAATTAATTACAGACTTTTCATTATATTATAATATAAGGGGTTGCAAATGAAGATCACTTTTCCCAAACCTGATGTTGAGCAATATTTACGAACTTTTTCCATTGCTGATTTTGCAGTTAGTCCGGATGAGAAACAACTGGTGTTCAGTACGAATTTGAGTGGCAAGTATAATTTATGGGAATGGATCTGCCAAACTGCTTTCCTTATCCGCTTACATCCATTGATCAAAGCTGTCAAGAGCTGGTATTTGATAAACAGAGCGGGTTTATAATTGCTGGTTTCGATCAAGACGGCAATGAAAATACCCAGTTTTATGGAATTCCCTTAAAAGGCGGGACAATGAAGGAAATCGTCCATCATGAAAACACACGTAATTTCATGCCGATTTTATCCAATGACAGTAAAAAGCTCTTTTACACAACATCAAGAGGAAACCCTTCCTATCTAAATTCCTATTGTTTAGATTTAGAATCAGGACAGGAAACACTGGTCCTGGAGGGGAAGGATGCAGCGACCTATCTGTTTGGCTTTAGCCCTGATGAAGAAACCCTACTTTACTATAAAGACTTTGCTAATACAAATACCCTTCTCTATGCAAAAAGGGGGAAGGAAAATCTCCTGCTTACGCCGCCTACTGAGAAACAACACACAGTGAATGATGGTGTTTTTGTTTCAGATTCGATGATATATTTATTGACTGATTATGATTCGGACTTTACTTATTTGGCTTCATACAACCTTGAAACAAACCGATTCAGTAAAGTTAAAGAATTGTATAATGAGAGTTTTAGTGCCATGAAATATAGTAAAGAGAACCAATTATTATATATAACCAGTCAAAAGGGTGCAGAGGATCAATTATATGAATTCAATCTGCAAAATGAAAATTGGAGAAATATCAATGTCCCGTGCAGCGTCATCGGAAAACTTGAGGTTGCTGCATCAGGCACGCTTTATTTATTTGGCATGAGCGCAACCAAGCCACATAATATTTATAAAAAATCCGGTGAAGAGTGGGTATCATTAACCAAATATACTGTCCCTGGCGTCGATTCTAACGAATTATTTGAACCGGACATCATTACATACCCTTCCTATGATGGGCTGGAGATCGAATCGTTATTTTTTAGGGCAAGCAAGGAAAATGAGATTGGTGAAATCATTTTTTGGCTCATGGAGGACCTCAGGCGGCCGAACGGAAATTCTTCAGGACTTCCTTTCAATTTTTTCTGAATCATGGTTACAGTATTTTTGCGCCAAACTTCCGCGGTTCTACTGGCTATGGTTTGGAATTCATGAAAATGGTAGAGGGTGATTGGGGAAATGGACCACGCCTTGATAATGTAACCGGTCTTGATTGGCTGATTGAACAAGGGCATGCACAAAAAGGTAACATTTTATTGATGGGTGGCAGCTTCGGAGGGTATATGGCACTTCTGCTACACGGACGCCATGCGGATTACCTTAAGGCAGTTGTCGATATTTTTGGACCATCTAACCTTTTCTCATTTATCAATTCCGTTCCAGAAGACTGGAAGCCGGTTATGGATCAATGGGTAGGAAATCCGGAAAAAGATAAGGAAAAATTAATCGAGTATTCATCTATCACCTATTTAGAATCCATGACAAAGCCGATGCTTGTCATTCAAGGGGCAAACGATCCCCGCGTCGTCAAAGAGGAATCAGATCAAATCGTTCGAGCTTTGAAAGACAAAGGAAGAGATGTCGAGTATATGCTTCTAGAAGATGAAGGCCATGGATTTTCCAAAAAAGAAAATGAAATTGCCGTCTATCGAAAAATACTCTCATTCTTGAATCGATTCGCAGGTGTAACAGAGAAGGTATAAACTGCAACGAATATTCTGGAGATTTACAATTGAATTGCATAACCCTGCCAATTACTTTCAGAGTGATGAGGCAGGGGTTTTCATGTTGAAAACTGGAAGTTCTTTTCAAATAAACCCTACTTGACTTCATGATTTATAGATATGTCATTCCGATTGATTGAAGATCTGCAACCATTCGGGTGTGTCAATCCTTCTTTAACGATTGAACATTCAAAGTTCATGATTTCTTATGGGGGCAAAATAAGGATGGTTTCTGCTGTCATATTAATGGATAACAAAGTGTAGCCAGGTTTAAGGAGCCTTTAAATTTCACGGAGCGTTTTTTGTATATCGGTGAAAGCAGTTTTTGTAGAAGTTATATAGACCTGGCAAGACGAAATCCAAGGTCGTCTATGCAAAATGTCGGATGGCTACGACGACGACATGAAGCTCCACACCCCCTGGCCTCTTCAGCCCAGCTTCCTCCTCGGAAAATTCGATAAGCGCCGTATACTTGTTCATCATATAAATCCCAACACCACTCCCAAACATTCCCTAACATATCATGCAGTCCCCATGAATTCGGTTCCTTTCTTCCCACTTCATGGATTTTGCCCCCTGAATTTCCGTTATACCAGGCAATCTTATCAATCTCTCCATATCTATATCCAGTAGTCCCCGCTTTACATGCATATTGCCACTCTGCTTCTGAAGGGAGTCGGTAACCGTCTACTTCCCAATCACAATTAATGTTTTCACCATTTTTACTTATAGAATAACATTCTCTAAGTCCAGCTTTATGTGAAAGTTGATTGCAAAAAGAAATTGCATCATTCCAAGAAATACCGACAACAGGTTTTAGATCTCCGTCAATAGAATTAGGTGGTTTATTTGAAATAGCATAATAGAGATCTATAGTTACAGGATACCGGGCAAGAAGAAACGGTTTTATATCAGCTTTCCATTTGCTTTTTATTCTATCGTCTCTTAATTCTATTTCTCCCCCTGGAATTTTCACCATTGGATAGTCAAAGTAACTCATTATTTCATTTGACAATTATCCTTCCTCCTAATAATCATAATTTTGTAAATTTTACCACAATAAAATCCATTAATTCAATATAAAAATTACCTTTGTTTTTACAATAAACAGAGTAATCTAGATTCAAAAACCAATTAAAATATAAAGCAAAGGCGGTTCACAATATTTTGAATAACACCACTTTTTGGTAACTGAAGGCAGAAAAAAAGGGGGGTTTTTCACTCGTTTGACTTACTCACCTTCTTTAGTAGACGGGATTTTTGATTCAATTGGGATTGCAGAACATTAATTTCTTGGTGTATGCAACTTTAATTTCGCCCTCAATTAATATTAATAAGTATGTAGTTCATGGAATACAAATTATAAGTGAAGTTTCGATACTTTTAAAATTTGGGGGATAGCAAATGAACGAGTTTTTGGAGAAAACAGCAAGGTTCGAGCACCGGTTTTGGCTGCAAATCTTAGGAGACCATTCCAGATTCATCCATGAATCTTTAGCTCCGGTTGAAGTGGAAAACATTGAAATTGCTTCAGAATTCATTCAAGTATTTGATACTCTCCTTGGTAAAGCCAATTCTGAAGAGATTTCTCAACTTACTGTCATGGCAGAAGAGGAAGTTTTAAGACTTCGGGAGTTTAAGCTAAGCCTTTTAAAAGAACATCTGGTAGGGAAAATTAAAATACATCTTTCACCTACTTTCATTAATCATATGGTGAACGAATTGGAAGAATATTTAAGATTATTGAAATACTTCAATGCAAATCAAATGCCGCCGGTTTTTCATGAACTCCATCATCATTTGGTTTGGCTGTTAGATGCAGCAGGGCATGCAGGGGCAATATCATCCAACATGGACGATGTTGAAAAAAGATTAAAAGAGAAAAGTGACCAATATAAAAAACATTTTAATGATTATTATTTAAAAGCAGTTGAATTGGCTGGATATTTACGAACAAATCTGTCAACATTCCCGGCATTGGAAAAAATGAATGCGGACGTCAAATTGGAAATGAAACTCTTTCAGCACTTTCTGCTTGAATTGGAGGAACTTGAGCTTAGTGCGCAGGCTCTTGGAACGTTTTCCCCATTAATGGCAGATCATATGTGGCGTGAAGAATGTTATTATTTAACGAAACTGGCAGAATCGACAAACACGGAAAAGCCAAACTGCGATCCAGCGAAACCGAGGCTAGTCGAATAAAAAAGTACCTCATGGAGCCCTTTCTTTAAACGGGCTCTTTATATGTGCTTTCCTTAATGGATGTGATTTATAAAGGAAGTTAATTCTTATCCTTATGTTATACTAGAAGAACTAAAATTAATTATAGAAGTATAGGAGTGCTGAAAGATGTTTGGAAATTCTTCCAATTTGACAGATGGCATTTATTTTGGAGAATCGTTACCACAACAAATCGCTAAACACATTTTAAAAAAAATCATTGAAGGTGAAATAGAAGCTGGAGAGAAAATCGTCGAAGAAGACATTTCCAAAGAATTGAACACTAGCCGTGCACCCGTACGGGAAGCCCTATATCTATTGCAGGTTGACGGTATTGTTGAGAGGATGCCGCGGCGGGGAACGATCGTCAAGCCATTTTCACAAAAGGAAATCATTGAATATAATGATGTTACGATCGGGTTGATCCAGATGGGCATTGATTTTTCCCAAGGGAAGTGGCATGCAGAAAATAAGCAATCATTACAAAGGCATTTGGAAAGTGCAACCGATGAGTGTGAAAATAGGAATGTAATCGAGTATCAAAAAAGGGCAACACAGATATTTCGCTATATTTTTTCAATCGCTAATAATAAAGCATTATCAAGATTTTTTGAAGAAGCCAGTCATATCCTCATGGTTTTTGCCCAAAGTCAGTGGAATACGGAAACGATGGAAAACTTCCATTTCAGATTAAAAATGTCCATTGAGGCCATTCTAGAAGATGATTTCGTTAAAGCAAAAAATGAAATTCATGAAGCCTTGAGTCGTGGAGTGATGTAGAGTCTTTGACTCTAAAATCAAATTGTCGACAATCGACAAAAATAATGTTATGATGTAATCGTATTCAAACAAGAATATCATCACCAAGATTAAAGGGAGAAGGGAGGATATTATGCAAGCATTCGATTTTACAGAAAAAGTAGCAATTGTTACCGGCGGCGGCGGGGGTATCGGCCGGGCAGCGTCTATTACACTTTCAGAAAATGGAGCCAAAGTGGTTGTTGTAGACCTTTCCGAAGAGGCTGGCCTGCTAACGGTAAATAAAATCAAAGAAAACGGCGGCGAAGCGAAATTTGTAAAGGCCGATGTTACAAAGGAAGACGACATTAAAAATTATGTTCAAAAAACGATAGATTCCTATGGCAAAATCGATATTTTCTTGAATAATGCCGGGTGGGAAGGCAAAATAATGCCTCTTATCGATTATCCTACTGAGGTTTTCGATCAATTAATGTCAATAAATGTACGCGGCGTTTTCTTGGGCTTAAAACATGTATTGCCCCATATGATTGAACAAAAAAGCGGGGCAGTCGTGAATACAGCTTCCGGAGCGGGTTTACTGGCAACGCCAAACATGGTGGCGTATGGCGCAAGTAAACATGCAGTTCTTGGAATGACGAAAACAGCTGGTGTCGAAGTTGCTCCACATTGTGTCAGGGTGAATGCGGTCTGCCCAGGTGTCGTCAACACGGCTATGATGCGGTCGATTGAAAGCGGATTTGGCCAAGGTGATTCCGCGGCAGCAGAAACGGCTAGAAAACAGTTGGAAGCAACGACTCCGGATGGCCGGTATGCTGAGCCTCAGGAAATCGCAAATCTAATGATGTATCTAGTATCCGATCTTTCCAGCCACATTACGGGTCAAGAACTTGTAATCGACGGAGGGGCCATTTTAATCTGATAAGCAAAAAACTTTATTAAAGGGGGACCCATAGATGAGTTTAAAAGGAAAAGTCATAATAATTACAGGAGCGGGCAGCGGAATTGGTAAGGAAACGGCATATAAATTAGCTGAACAGGGAGCTATTGTCGTAGCGGCTGATTATAATGATGTTGCCGCTAAGGAAACGGCTGAATCTATTCAACAAAAGGGAGGCACGGCATCTTTTGTGAAAGTGGACGTAGCTAAAGCGGAAGAATTGGAAGCGATGGTCGAAGCAGCAATTGCCAATCATGGCACCATCAATGGCATATTCAACAACGCTGGAATTGGACTAGTAAAACCATTTTTGGAAATGGATCCAGAATCATACCACAGAGTCGTTGATGTTGACCAACACGGCGTATATTATGGCATGTATTATGCAGCAAGGAAGATGGTGGAGCTTGGTGTAACTGGGGCAACGATCGTTAATACCGCTTCTATATATGGGACAATGGTTTCAATTGGCAGCTTTAATTACCATGCCGCAAAAGCTGCAGTCATCGCCATGACTAAATCCGGTGCCATTGAACTTGCGCAATATGGGATTCGTGTCGTCGGCGTTGCACCAGGTTTCATCGAAACGCCGATCATTGGTGAAGATCCAGAGTTCCTGGACAGTTTGGCACAACTTCATATGAGGAAAAAATTGATTCAGCCAGAAAAAGTTGCTGAAGTTGTAACGTTCTTGTTCTCTGAAAAAGCGGACGCCATTAATGGACAAGTCATCCCTGTTGATGATGGATTCTTAAGCTTTAAAGGATAATTATAATCAAAGGATTTTCGAAATAACTTAAAAAGGGAGTTTTGACAAATGAGCGAACGATTCGATGACAAAGTTGTAATCATTACTGGGGCAGGATCAGGGTTAGGACAAGCAGCCGCATTGGAATTGGCTAAAGAAGGGGCTAAACTTTCATTAGTTGATTTAAACGATTCATCTTTGGAAGTGACAAAAAAATTAATCTTGGAAATTGCACCAAAATCGGACGTGCTTCTGGTCACTGCAGATGTATCGGATGAAGAAGCAGTAAAGAACTATGTAGACCAAACAATCAGCAAGTATGGAAGAATCGATGCATTTTATAATAATGCGGGTATCGAAGGTAAACAAGCCCCTATGGCTGAATACGATAGCAAAGTTTTCAACAAAGTGACGGACATCAATATCAATGGTGTGTTCTATGGTATGAAATACATTCTGCCAATCATGAAAGAACAAGGATCAGGGGCAGTTGTGAACGTGGCTTCCGTAGGTGGAATTCGTGCTGTGCTTAACCAAAGTGCTTACGTTGCGAGTAAGCATGCTGTTGCAGGCTTAACGAAAACAGCTGCCATAGAATATGGTCAATATGGAATCAGCATAAATGCCATTGCACCAGGAGTTATCTTAACGGCAATGGTAGAAGGTTCATTCAGGCAAATAGGCGGGGAAAATTGGGAAGAAGCAATGGCGGATTTCGTCAGTGTGAATCCTAAGAAACGCTTTGGTAAACCTGAAGAGGTCGGCCGTTTAGTCGCCTTCCTATTATCAGGGGAATCGGAGTTCATCAACGGGGCTGTCATTCCGATTGATGGCGGACAATCTTCACAATACTAAACGTGTAAAGGGAGTGACAGTATTAGGTCACTCCCTTTTTAATCGTATCCTTTTATTTTATGACCAAATGAATTCAAATTTTAAAAATCAGAAACGAAATACGAACCATTAGAATAGTAGCGGAACTCATAAAAAAACGCCATATTAAGGCGCTTAACAAACATTAAAGAAACCAATCGTTACTTTTCTTTATCGTGAAGATTATCTTCATATTCAGTTTCCAACATACCATACAGACCATTCATCTCTTGTTCATCTGGATCTGCCCCAAAGTCGTTCGTGGATTTTTTCTTTTTGTCGTCAAGGATTTCTTCTTTATCATTCTTCTTATCCATACATAACACCTCCAACTATTAGGATGTCTCATTGTCCAAATAAATATACTAAAGTGACTCAGGTACTTTTAGGATTTCTTGCGGCTAAGTTCAGAGATTATAGATAGAATACCAATTTCATTATCCTGAACATTTAATGATATTCTAAATAGTTATTACTCTTACTATTTGTTAAGATATAAATATATAACCTAGAGATAACGGAGAGAGAATGTGAAGAAGAAACGAAAGAGATCTAAGAATGTTTTTGTCATTTTCATCCTGATTTTTGCATTTTTGCTTATAAAGGAGATCATGAAAAGCCCATATTCCGAAAATGTTTCCACATCAGTAAATTCGCTTGATTCTTTTGCGAACGTAAAAAAGTATAGTACACTTCTCCGCGACGAGCTGTCTAAATACGGACTTGAGGAGCATACTTCGACATTGATTGCCTTGATGCAGCAGGAAAGCCGAGGACGGGGCGGTGATCCAATGCAGGCATCTGAGTCGGCGGGGCTTGACCCGAATACAATCACAGATCCAACGGAAAGCATTAAGTATGGAGTGAAACATTTCAATAGGATCAATGAATATGGCAATGAAAAGGACGTGGATTTTGCTACGATCATTCAAGCTTATAACATGGGAATTGGTTATATTGATTTCGTTGCAAATAAAGGGGGCAAGCATACTGAAGAGCTTGCGAAGAAGTTCTCCCTGCTTCAGGTCGAAAAAAACCCCACCCTCTATGATTGCGGCGGAGACAAAGAGAATTTCCGATATCCATATTGCTACGGTGACTACTCATACAGTGCAAAGGTAACGAAGAATATCGATGAACTTGACAGTATATCGGCACAAGCCGATGGGGAGTGAGGGGGAACAAAAAGCCTACTGAATGAAGCAGGCTTTTTGTTCATGGTCTACCTCTTTTGTGGAGTTCATAAAAAACCATTGTCATGTATTGTTCAACCATGGAAGGAGAGCGTAATGTTTATAGAGTTTCCCGGATTCCTCAATGATTTGTGAAAGAAGGATATCAATGGAATCAAGTAAAGAGTTTAAGGCTTGTTTAACAGAACCACTTTCAAATTGCTCTAAGGGCACAGGTAACTCTTCCTCGTCCAAAATAAAATGTGACCCATCCGGAAGCACCATGATATCAATGATCAAATCTTCAAAAGATAACAACTTATCAGCCATATATGTATTTTTTACAATATTAAAATAGGAACCTAAATAATTACCTTCATTATCTCTCCAAATGTATAAATTATAAGGGCGGTCTTTCCAATAATAAGCAATCGTATAACTTCCAGTGGGTATATTTAATTCTATAGGACCCGCTTTCATCGTGAACGCATCCATGATTTCATGAAAAAGCACGACATGATGATTTTGTGCTTTTAACAGCAAACAGGTATGTTCTACAACAAAAGAGTCATAGCGGGTTTTTCTTTCAATTATTTCATCGCCACGTTGAAGTGTTGTTGTAAATATTTTGTCCATCATTTTATTTCTCCCTTAAAAACCATCTAGATCAGCCATTTGTTTCTTTTCTATTTTGGTAAATATCAAAACCTAATTTCACAAGTACCGAGAAATTAGGTGTTAACTACTTCAAAATCGTTCACTCTTCTGAAATAATCATCTTACCAGAAAGGTGTTTATTGGAACTTATCCATGATACGCCTGCTTTAAAGTTTTAATGTCAATTTTCTTCATTTGGAGCAGCGCTTTCATCACTCTTTCCGATTTTTCAGGATTGGAGTCGTTTACCATCTCGGTTAGATTTTCTGGGATAATTTGCCACGACACGCCAAATTGATCTTTCAGCCAACCGCACACTTGCGCCTTTTCATCTCCCGCTTCGGAGAGTTTCCCCCAATAATAGTCCAATTCTTTTTGATCCTCGCAATGGATGATAAATGATATTGCCTCTGTGAATTTGAATTGCGGACCGCCATTTAATGCTACGAATGCTTGTCCTTCCAAATCAAATTCCACGGTCATCACAGATCCCTCTGGCTTTCCATGGATTTGGTTTCCTTCATTTCCATAGCTAGTGATTCTTCGGATCCTAGAATTTTCGAAGATGGAAGTGTAGAACTTCGCCGCCTCTTCAGCTTGTGAATCAAACCACAGGTTAGTTGTGATTTTTTGAATTTTGTTTTTCATTATTTTTCTCCTTTATTGTTTTCATGTATAGCCAGGATAATTAAATTTGTTATTATGATTATGGAAATGCGAAAGATTAAATACCTTGAAATTACCGTTTTACTATACACCATTTATCATGAACCAAGAAAATGATATAAGGTTAGGGTATGTATCCAACCGATCATTTAACTAATCCCTTTAATCCTTGGTGATGGAAATACAAAAGGATATAGAAACTTTTCATTTGTGAAAAGTCCTATATCCAAATTTCGTTTCTCAGCTCTCGAAGTTAAATTGCCATTGGATTCCGAATTTATCCGTTAATTGACCGTAAATTTTACTCCAAAATGTTTCTTGAAGCTCCATCCCAACCTTACCGCCTTGACTAAGTTTATTAAAGATCGATTTAATTTCATCCAAATCCTTACTAACAAATGCCAAGCTGATATTATTTCCTTCGACAAAAGGCATGCCAGGAAAAGCATCGGAAAACATGACATTGCTTCCATTAATACTTAGCCTTGTATGCATGACTAAATCTTTTGCTTCTTCTGGAAGAGTAAATTCCGGATTAGGCGGTGTTTCCCCAAAGGTCATGATATTAGGTGATGCCGTTCCAAAAACCTCTGCGTAAAACTCTGCTGCTTCTCTACAATTCCCATTAAAATTAAGATATGCATTAACTGACATTTGTTTCACTCCTATTATTTTATATTTTTTTGCCACAAGATTCATACACCTATTGTATTGAGTGTTGTTAAATTTTCTTGCAATAGATTTCCTTTTACCGGACGAAAAATTCCGGTGGCTCAATCCCGAGTGTTCTGAGATAAATATATCCCTGTCCTCTGTGATGGATTTCATTTTCGAGGGCATATTGAAGTCTCTCAAAGTGGCTTTGTGAGGGTCCGAAAAAGGGATCCTTTTCAACCGCTTCAAGTGTTTCCACGGTAATTTCCTCCCACAGTTTTCTAGTATCTTGCCTTACTGCTTCGCATGCAGAGATTAGTGCCTCTTTTGTAGAAAGTGCAGCAAACGAATCTGGAAACTCCCATACACTAAGTGCAATTCCACGCATATATCCAGTTTCAATGTTCATGATTTCTTTAACCATCTCGGCGAAAGGGCGAAGCTTCACGGCCGGTGTATAGTGAAATAATTCTTCTTCAGGAAAGGCTTCAAGTACCCGCATTGTCAATCTCCTGTTGCCTTCTAATATATTTAACAATCCTTCTTTCGATAGAAACATTATTTACCTCCTTTGATAGATACTCTATAGAATTTCTGTGAAAAATCGAAAAGTCCTGCAAATTCCAGTATATAAAGATCGGTCAGTTTTTTTAATGTAACTACCTGGGCAGATTCAAGATTATTAATGGTATGAGTATGATTCTGTATATCATTTTCTTCTACACTTGATGGAGTGCTAGTGACATAAAAAGAAGAGACGGTCTTTATTCCAAAAAGAGAGATAAAGTTATGTTACATTAACTGTGGAAGCGCAATTTCTGGAAGGTCATTTGAATTATGTAGGAGATAAAACTAAGCAAAATTCGTAAAATATTTGACTAATGGAGCATAATCAATTTATCCTTTTTTTACTTAAGGTGTACAGGTTTCAAAAACAGAAAATGATTGTTTTTAACATTATTTTACTTCTTAATAAGCGGAGAGAAGTTTGGTGGATATTGCTTAAATCTTACATTTATTATAGGATTCAAGTAGTCATATGTTTCCATCGCAAAATATGCTAAAAAGGAAAGAGTATCAATAATAATGGAACCATCAGAAAGGGAGAGTAGCAAATGATTAATAATGTCGGTCAAATTATGTTATATGTAAATAACCAGGATGAGTCATTGAAATTTTGGACAGAAAAATTGGGGTTTAGCGTAGTTTCTGAAGAAGATAACGGCCAAGGCTTGAGATGGATTGAAATTGCCCCAACAAAGGAAGCACAAACTAGTATCATCCTGCATAACAAGGAATTCATTGCTAAAATGCAGCCTGAATTAAATCTTAATACACCCTCGTTAATGTTTTACTCGGAAAACATTGATGAATTATATAAAGACTTTTCGGAGAAGAATATCAAACTGGGGGAACTTGTAAAGATGCCTTCTGGAAGAGTATTTAATTTTGCTGATAACGAAGAAAATTACTTTGCGGTCATGGAAAAAAAGTGACTCACATAGCAAATGATTAAAAACATCAAAACGACTATGGAAACTTTTTTAGTCGTTTTGATATGTCATGACATCATGTTATATCGCTTAATAAAGTATTGGTCCTATTTAGTCAGCAGGCCGTGGTCCAGCGGCAATTCCAGAGTTTTCAACAGTCATGATCGGTCGAATGGTTATATCTCCATTCACGTAAATTTGACAGGATAAACGCAAATGATCCTCCATTCCTTTTTCCTCAAAGACCTTTTTTTCTTTATTTGTGACTTCCAAAAAATCACCTGCCAATATTTCCACTCTGCAAGTTGTACATTTTGCCTTCCCTCCACATCTGTGGAGAATATTTATACCGTTATCTTCCATCGCTAATACTAACTTTTTTCCCATTTCAACTTCAAAAGTTCCTTGGTCAAATACAGTTACGTAAGGCATTTTATACCACCTCATATTAATTATAGGATATCTTCCAACGGGTCATTAACATATTTATTCTCTTACCTTGTCCATATGACAGAAAAAAATGTGAAAAAATCATTACTGATTGTTAAACCCCATTCTTTAAACAAAGTGCCTATCTCATTAGATGAATAATTAATTATCTTGAAGACAAACTTTAAGTAGATTGGAAATTATAGATTTAAAAAGCTTCAAGTAGGTCCAAATACGAAAATAATTATGGTTTACTTAAAAAAAGAGTGAAAAATAAAGGGGAGGCCCTGTCTGTGAATAATGGTAATTGTGATTTTTCACCAATGAAACAAGTTTTAAAAGAGGATATTCGCCAAGTAATAACGGCATTACAGGATAACTTAGAAGCAATGGGTGATGAAAATTATTGCCTTCTTGGAAATTTTGAAAAAATTAAAGAAAAGTTTGTATACATTGATATGAAAGCAGCAACATTTTATTTAAACTGTTATTTGTCACCGTTTACGGACAAATATCCCGAATTATCAACTTGCGTTCAAAATTTATCGAATTTGAGACATGGCGGGTTGATTGTGATTCAACGGGGAGATCCCCTTGATTCATTGATTCAGCCCGGTATTTCAATAGGAGCGGAGTTAACCCATTCTTTATTGGAATCGATTTTTTTTCCTGGAAATCCACTGCATGATGGTGCGGTTTTGGTTAGTCAAAACCAGATTGTTTCAGCAGCAAATGTCCTTCCGCTTTCAGACAGGTCAACCGGGGAAAAAAAACTGGGAACACGCCACCGCTCTGCTTTGGGTTTATCTGAACGGAGTGATGCCCTTGTATTGGTAGTATCAGAGGAAACAGGAAGAGTTTCATTTGCATTGAATGGGAAACTGTACCCAATTAATACACACGGGCCTATATAGAATTATTAAGACCATAAGTCACAGGGTAATTATAATGTTCCAGATAATTCACACCTGGAATATTCAATCGCATAAATAAGTAATCGCTGGATCCTTTTTAGGCTTTTGTAATTTATAGCTTATTTTATCAGAATTACAGGTACAGAAAATTTCATGAATTAATCAACCCGGTGATTTTTACCGGGTTTTTGGTTGCTTTTTATATAAAAAAAGGCATATGATAAAACAGGAGATTAAATCAGAAAAGATATAAAACGAAAGAGGATTTATAAATGATAACTATTAAAAGTGAACGAGAAATACATTTGATGCATGAAGCAGGCAAACTTCTTGCTGCGACACATAGAGAAATCGCTAAAATGATAAAACCGGGCATCACGACTTGGGAAATTGAAGAGTTTGTCGATAAATACTTGGCAGAGCATGGTGCGACACCTGAACAAAAGGGCTATAACGGCTACAAATATGCAACTTGCGCATCTGTGAATGATGTAATTTGTCACGGCTTCCCGCAAAAGAAAGCCTTGAAAGAGGGAGACATCGTAACGATTGATATGGTGGTAAACCTTAACGGCGGTCTGGCCGATTCAGCTTGGACATATGCAGTCGGGAAAGTTGAAGAAGAGGTTCAGCGTTTGATGGATGTAACCAAGGCTGCACTATATAAAGGCATCGAGGCTGCACGGGCAGGAAATCGTCTTGGGGATATTGGTCATGCAATTCAGTCATATGCAGAAGGTGAAAAGTTTTCTGTTGTCCGCGATTTTACAGGACACGGTATCGGTAAAACCATGCACGAAGACCCAACCGTTTTACATTATGGTAAACCAGGTAAAGGCGCCCGTCTAAAAGAAGGCATGGTCATCACGATCGAGCCTATGTTGAATGCAGGAACATGGCATATGAAAATGGACCAAGACGGCTGGACGGCGAGAACGGCAGATGGAAAGCTTTCCGCCCAATATGAACATACCCTCGTCATTACAAAAGAAGATCCGATCATTTTAACGGAACAATAAAAATGAAACGGCCTAATGAACTGCACCCCAATTGTTAGACAACATCTAATAATTGGAGGTGCAGTTTTTTTGACTAAATATACGATGGACAGAGTACTTGGAACGGAAAAATCCTATAAATCCATTGCAGAAGAAAGAAATGTAGGTTTATCCCCTCTGAAAAGATGGGCCGATTGCTATCTTGAACATGGGATGGAAGAACTTGCTTCATCCTATACAAATGAAAAAAGAAACCAAGAAAACATCGCCAGGGCACGGAGTACGTACTATTATGGGGTAAACGCTTTCGGGCGTGAGGAAAAATACACAAATTAAATCCCTTATCGAAGAGGATTTCCATACGCATAAAGGACTTTATGGGTATGGACGCATCACCCTAGAGTTACGTAACCGAGGTACTCACATCAATCATAAAACAGTTCTCCGATTGATGAATGAACTAGGAGTGAAGTCATTGGTTCGCATGAAGAAATACCGTTCGTACAAAAGGAAAATCTCGGTAATGCGGTCATTGGAAACTTCTTTGGGCTATTAAAATTCGGTTACTTTTCTTCAAGAATTTGAAAACATGGAACATTTCAAACAAGAACTAGAAGAATATATCCATTTCTACAATCCTCAACGAATCAAGGTGAAATTAAAAGGCATGAGCCCGGTATTACCGGGTTCATGCCCTCAAGGTTGCTTAATTAAAAATTTGGGTGCACTTCAATTGGAAGATCCTTTTTTTATTGCTTAATTTATTTTCTTATCGTCTTTACTTAGAACATGAATTTCATAAGGGCCAGGAAATGATTTTTTTATTTGTTTATATTGAAAAAATTCTTTTGTGAGTTCGTCAATACGTTTTCCTATTTCTTTAGCTTTTTTATCTGTACTGTCTATGGAAGTATTAATAATAATGGGATTCTGACCATCTATTATAGTTGTAGATGTAACTTTGAGATCCTTTATTTCTTTCAACCCTTGATCTATTGAGGGCATAACTTTCATTTCCCAATCTCGTTTTAAATTTGATTTAAAACGTATTGGAATATCCTTAACATTGAATCCTTTTTCTTGAGCTAACTTAAGAAATTCTTTATGAAAATTGTTAACCTCATTTGGCTCAATCACTTCTTTATCGTTTCTATAGAACATTAAGTCCAATTGTACAATGCGTCCGTCAGTGGCTGAATATGAAGTTCCTGTCAAAACATCAATTTTATCAATCTTCTTCATTTCATTTGCTACTTCCTGAATAATTTTTTCCTCTCGTTTTTGTCTTTCTGTCTGATTGGTATCATTCCAATAAGCAAGAACTTTTACTTTATAATCCCTATGCTTTTTTGATTGCAATACTTCTTCAATATTACTTTGAAGATCGTCTTTTAAATAATTAAAATTTTTCTTGGAATAAGGCCTAATCACAAGAACGACTTCTTTTTTTGCCCGAGAAAGGGTTAAATCATAGCCATCTGGATGCCCTTTTTTCTTAAATACATTTTTGTTAAAAGAAGATTCAATGGCATTTTCTAATTTGATTGTTTCATAGTAGGAAATTAAATTATTTGGACTATCTTTAGATGTGACATTATTATCAGAGCTTTCCATTTCCTTATTGGTTTTATTTGATGTACATGCTACTACAAAAAATAACATACCGAATAAAATGAATAACATGGATACTTTTTTCAAAAAATCATCCCCTAAAATATTAGCATTTTTAACCAACATTGTTAATTATAACATAGTTTTTAATGTTCTTATTAAGCTTCTCCATTAGCCACATATGAAGTGTTAATGTTTCAATAAGTGGGCAACCCTTAAACAGCTTTTAATCTTTCACAATCGGGTGCAATTCTTTAATTTTCGAGTTGGGATGAAGCGAGATCATATTCCTTTAATAACTGTGCCAAGAGAAGTTTATACGTATCAAGGGCTTGTTTCGTACCAATTGAACGCCTGGCCAACGCAAGCATGGAATGGGCTATTTATGCCTGGAATATCGCAATTTTTCAAACAAGAACTAGAAGAATAAATCCATTAAAATTAAAAGGCATGAGCCCGGTAGATTACCGGGTTCATGCCCTCAAGGCTGCTTAATTAAATAAAGTGTCTAACTTTTTGGGTGCACTTCATAATCGTGGGCCGTTTCTGTTTGTTTTAACAATTTCATAATGAACCTCGACAGAATATTCCGAATAACCTCACCATACAATAGATCGAATCCAAAAAATTAGTACTAGGTAATTAGGCATTAAAAACTTTACTATTATGTGGCAGCACAGGATAATAAGGGAGAAGGAAGAAATGTTTTTTGATGAGTTCATAAAACTGGATATAAAGGGGGTTTTGACAGTGAAGAAAGGGGAAAAACTGTCTACAACGGCTGAATCGGTCGGGTTGAGCCAGCGGGAATTTTTAACGATTTTTTTACTTCATTCTTTGAGAATTAAGGCGAATTATCCAAGGGCGATTCATCAGGACCTAAAAAATACGTTTACTGGAAAAGTGCATAGCTATGACTATTTATGTAAAATATCCAATACGCTTGTCGAATCCAACCATTTATCACTATATACGAATAAGGGAAGGAATTATTATCAGATAACTGAAAAAGGAAAAGAACTTTACATATGGTACCAAGAGAATTTCCTGGAACGGTTTTCCGAGGTGAAAAAGGTCATTGACCGGTTCATGTACGATTTAAGGGGATCTGGTGAAAATCCCTCGGTTCTCAATGAACTTCCTGAAGAATACAGGTCATATTTCTCGAAAATAATATCGGTAAAGGATCTTGTACGCTATGTTACTTTAAAAGCCGCTTTCACTAAGAAGCCCATTTACATGGGGGAAATTGGCGATCTGCTTAAAAATCAGTTCGGTTGGATAGCATCAAACGGCTATTTATATGATTTATCTCATGAAATGGAAGAGAACGGCCTTCTTGTCGGCAGGTGGGAAAGTGAAAAACGAACAAAACGATATTTACGAATCACCGATGAAGGGCAGCATCATTACAAACAGATTGCGGATTCGGCCGCTTTTCAAGTCCAGGAAATCCAAAAATACATGGCTAGTGTCGTTATGTTCTTAAAAGAAAAGTCTTAAAGGATTATTAGAAATGGGGCCCTTAAGTTTGTAAGGAGATTCAAGTTACATGCTTAAATTGACTCGATCAAGGGTAAATGTTACTTAAAAACACTTCTTAACAAGGGGGAATGCGTAATGGGAGAAAAACACGATGAAATAGGAAGCATATTCAGTTTCATTAAAGGCCAAGTAGATAAGCTTCCCATTTCACAATCGAAAAAGAACAAAATGCTCGACCAACTCTTAAAGCTTAAAACAATGACAGTTGATGCAAGGGAACCGCGAATTGCCCTTGTAGGAAGGCGCGGATCTGGAAAATCATCACTGATCAATGCGATGTTTGGTCAGGAAAGGCAATATGTCAGTTCTGTTAAATCTGGAACGGGTAAGGGAAAATGGCTTTGGTACCCGAGTGATGCTGAGCCCAAAATTCGTTTGCTGGATTCCCGTGGGTTGGGTGAGAGTGAAGCTCCTACGGAAGAATTTGAAGAAGAAACACCAATGGACGAATTGATAAAAGCGGTAACCGAAGAACAGCCCGATGTTTTTCTTTTCTTGATTAAAGCAAAAGAAACGGATTCACGGATTGAAGAAGATCTGCAAGAGTTGAACAAGCTGCGCAAGGTCGTAAAAGAGATCCACCATTATGATGTACCCGTCATCTGTGTGGTCACCCAAGTGGATGAACTAGATCCGCCACATTATAAACAAGCACCTTTTGATGCCAACCCTAAGAAAAAAAAGAATATTGATGAAGCCATTGCTTTGATGTCCAAGCGATTTAACGAAAGTGAAATCCCACTATTGAACATTATCCCGATTTGCTCATATATTGACTTTGATGAAGGTGGAAATATTGATTATGATATGCGTTGGAACATCGATTTGCTTTCAGATTACTTGATCGAGGCCTTACCCAGCGAAGCGAAGCTAAAGACGGCCAAAGCGATTCAGAGTCAATTCGTTAAGAAGAAATTCGCGCGGACGATTGTGGGAACGTTTACGGCAATCACCGGATTAATAGGTGCAGAGCCAATACCTTTTGCCGATTTTCCCATATTGACCGGCATTCAAGGGTTGATGATTGTGGTAATTGGTTTTATCGCGGATAAAGACATCAATACCAAAACGGCAAGTGAATTCATTACAGCATTAGGGATCAATGTTGGAATCGGTCTTCTTGTCAGGGAAGGCGTCAGGGCTGCAGTACGTTTCATACCAGGGGCCGGTCTAGCAGTCTCAGGTGCGGTAGCCGGCGCAGTCACGTATGGAATCGGGCAAGCTGCGATAGCTTACTTTATCGAAAACAAAGATATTGACCAGGCGAAGAAAGCTTATAAGAATGCTAACAAAGAATATAAAAATGAAGACATTGACTCTTAACGGGCAGATTCAAACCATTAACTACACTAAGGTGATATGATAAAGTGGTGTTTTGGCGGTTACTGTTTCTGTGGCTGAATGGTTCAGGATTTCTTTACTACAGGAGGGATGGTCTTCATGTCGTTTTTTCAATCACAAAAGCAAAAAGAATATATTCAAAAATTAGAGGAAGCGATTCAGCCCTTTTCCAGCCGATCTGAAGCACTGGATGATTCAAAGGGTTTTCCATTTGAAAACATCCAGGAGTTAAAGGAATTCGGATATCCTAAATTAACGTTAGCAAAAGCGGATGGGGGAAATGGCGGTTCATTATATGATTTTCTCCTATGCCAAGAAAAAATAGCTCAGTATTGTGGCCCAACAGCCTTAGGAATAGGCTGGCATGTCGGAACGGTCCTATCCTTAACTGAGAAAAGACCATGGGAAAAAGGAGTCATGAATGAATTGTTTGATGAGGTGTCGAAAGGCGCTCTCATCAACACGGCAGCATCGGAGGTTGGAACAGGAAGCCCGACGCGCGGAGGCCGTCCGGAAACGCTCGCTATCAAAAAGGGTGAACAATGGAATTTGAATGGCAGAAAGACTTTTACTACTCTCTCTCCCGTCCTTAATATTTTTCTTGTAACGGCATGGGTACCCGAGGACGAGCGGCTAGGCACATTTTTAGTTCATCGTGATTTAATGGGTATAAGTATAGAAGAAACTTGGGATATGATGTCCATGCAGGGGACAGGAAGCCATGATTTGGTGTTAAATGATGTCAGCCTTCCTGAAAAGTATTATGTCATGAAAAGTAATCTTGGTGAAAAAAGGAAACCTGAAGCGTGGCTTTTACATATACCGGCTTGCTACTTGGGAATTGCAGTGGCAGCCAGAAATTATGCAGTTGAATTTGCTAAAACCTATTCTCCCAATAGCTTACCAGGACCAATCAGGGACCTTCCGAATGTTCAACGGACAATTGGAGAGATGGAACTGGAATTGAGCGAAGCACACCATTTCCTTTACTCTGTCGCAGAGAAATGGGAGCAGCACCCTGAAGATCGTGATGAATTATCGAAACAATTGGGTGCTGTCAAGCTATCGGTAGTCAACAAATCGATTTCGATTGTCGATAAAGCGATGCGAGTAGTCGGAGCCAAAAGTTTACAACGGAAAAATCCCTTGCAACGCTACTATAGGGATGTACGTGCAGGCCTTCATAATCCTCCGATGGATGATGCGACAATTACGATGCTCGCAAAATCCGCTCTTTATTAAGTGAGTATTCGGATATTCCTTATTTGCACTGAAATGACTTCGTCGTTTCAGTTTTTTCCTGTTTATTTACTAACTCTTAATCAACCGTTTATTTGTTCTGGTACCTCCATGCTTTAGCTATCTCTTTTTAATTCCAACCTGAAATTTTTACTAGCTTATCATTCTCTATCTTGTTATGATTTATATACCTTTTTAAATCTTCGGAAAATATCGAAAGTTCGGTGTGAAAATGAATCTGATTACAAAAGATTTACTGATTAACTTTTTAATTATCCTTTTTCCGCTCTTTTTATTGCAAATGAGCTATCTAGTAAAGTACGTGTACCGTTTAGATGCATTAAAAGGATCGTTCTTAACCATTTTTCCTATTCTTTCACTTGTTCTATGCATGCTATTCCCAGTGGTCATAGAAGAGGATTTTGTTTGGGATCTTCGATGGATCCCTTTTCTTTTAGGCGGTTTATATGGAGGCTATAGGTTAGGTATCATATTAATAGTCATCACTCTTTTTATCCGTTATATAACAGGGGGGGAAAATGGATTTTATGTATCATGCATCTCTTTTCCGCTAATGGGAGTTTCCCTGTTTTTTATATCTAAATACTATTTAAAAATGTCTGTCAGTAAAAAAATCCTCATCGGCATATCCTTAATCTTTATTGTTCACATTCTCACACAGTTTATTTCAACACAAATATTTGAACTTACTATTGGCATTAGTCTTTGGAAACAATATTTTACCATCCAAGTCATAGGAATCGTTGTTGTAATTTTATTATGGGAAGTCATCCTGACTAATTTTCAGGTTCTCGAGAAATTAGTGAAAGCAGAAAAATTGGAAATCGTTAGTCATCTGGCTGCAAGCATATCTCATGAAGTCAGAAACCCCCTTACAGTTACTAGGGGATATATACAAATGTTAAGCGAAGACGTTTCTTCACATACAAAGGTCCAGTATGCAAATATTGCGCTGAATGAATTAGATCGGGCCACGGATGTCATTAATGATTATTTGACATTTGCTGCCGTAAGCCCTGAAAACAAGGAACGATTAAGGGTATCCGAGGAAATTCAGCATGTCGTCAACCGCATAAAACCCTTGGCTAACGATAATGGAGCTGGATTGAAGTTGTCCTTATTTGAAGAAGAAGCATATTATATAATGGGGGAAAAGAAGAAATTTCAACAGTGCCTGTTCAATATATTAAAGAATGGCTTAGAATCGATGCAAGATGATGGCGAAATATACATACATTTAATTCCCGACGCAACCAACATCCAAATTATGATTCAAGATCAAGGAATTGGAATGACACAGGAACAAATATACCGTCTAGGTGAGCCTTACTTTACGACAAAAAATAAAGGAACGGGATTAGGCCTAATGGTTTCATATAGCGTCATCAAAAGCATGGATGGAACGATACATGTGTCAAGTGTTCAAGGGAAAGGTACATGTTTCTCCATTAATCTGCCCATTCATAGATTTGAGCCTATTTGAGTATAGTGTAAATTGACGGTTTTATTCTCATACATTACAATTTATTTAATTGCCAATTATTATGAAATATTCAATGATGCATTTGATACCTAAGGGAGATGATTGAATGAAATCGCTTACAGACGGACAAATCATTTGGGAACCGACAAAAGAACAAATCGAGCACACGGTATTGACTCAATATGTGAAATGGTTAAAAGAAAAGAAAGGTTTATCATTTCATGATTATCATGAATTATGGAAATGGTCGGTTGATGAACTGGAGGAATTTTGGGCTTCAATTTGGGATTATTGTGATGTAAAAGCCGCCAGGAAATATGACAGGGTTTTAGCGGAGCAAGCCATGCCAGGTGCGAAATGGTTCGAAGGGGCAAGGCTTAATTATGCTGAAAATGCATTATTGAATGCTCAAGAAGAAAAAACGGCGATTTTTTTTCGTTCCGAACATATCAGGCAGCAAGAGATTAGCTGGAAAGAGCTGAAAGAAAAAGTGGCTTCTGTCGCCCATTCATTAAGGGAACTTGGTGTGAAACCGGGTGACCGTGTTGTTGCCTATATGCCAAATATACCTGAAGCGGTCATAGCTTTCTTGGCAACAGTAAGTATAGGTGCCATTTGGTCCAGTTGTTCTCCTGACTTTGGTGCAAGAAGCGTCATTGATCGTTTCAAACAGATTGAACCGGTTTTATTACTGGCGGTTGATGGGTATCAGTACAACGGAAAAGTATATGATAAAACATCCGTTGTTTCACAGCTTAAACAGGAATTGGGCACTGTCAAGCATACCGTGTTGGTTCCTTACATAGAAAAAAAGGTTGTGGAAGTGAATCTGGCAAATACAATCCCTTGGGATGACCTATTAAAAGAAACGACGGAATTATCTTTTGAAAGTGTTCCGTTCGATCATCCGCTTTGGATTCTCTATTCATCAGGTACAACCGGAATGCCAAAACCAATTGTACAAGGGCATGGCGGTATATTATTGGAGCATTTTAAATCAACAAGATTGCATCAAGGCATGACTTCCGAGGATACGGTATTCTGGTTTACGACGACAGGCTGGATGATGTGGAATCTACTAATGGGAGGTTTGCTTAATGAAGGGACGATTGTTCTTTATGACGGCAGCCCTGCCTTTCCGAATATGGATGCCCTTTGGGAATTGGCTGAAGACACAGGCATGACTTTCTTTGGAACAAGTGCACCTTTCCTTACGAATTCCATGAAGTTAGGAATCAAGCCAATGGGAAGATATGATTTAACAAAATTGAAGGCTCTTTTTTCAACTGGGGCTCCATTGTCAGGTGACGGATACAAATGGGTGTATGAGAATGTCAAGAAAGATATATGGCTCAGTTCATCTAGTGGCGGAACCGATGTTTGTGCCGGATTTGTAGGTGGTGTTCCAACATTACCTGTAAGAATCGGGGAGATACAAGGAAGGGCATTAGGTGTTCGTGCAGAAGCCTTTGATGAACAAGGTCAATCATTGATTAATGAAGTCGGTGAATTGGTCATTACTAAACCGATGCCGTCCATGCCGCTTTACTTCTGGAATGATCAAGACGGGTCAAGATATTACGAGAGTTATTTCGATACGTATCCTGGAATATGGAAACATGGAGATTGGATAAAAATCGACGACAAGGGCAGCTGCGTCATTTATGGACGTTCCGACTCGACCATTAACCGTTCTGGTGTACGGATGGGGACTAGCGATATCTACCGCGTCGTCGAAGCGATCGATGAAGTTATGGAAAGCCTTGTCATTGATAGAGAAGTGCTTGGCCGCGGTTCTTCCTTGCTGCTGTTCGTCGTCCTTAAGCCTGGTAAAATCCTGGATGCAGCATTGACAGCGAAAATCAATGAACAAATCCGAGGACATGTGTCCCCTCGTTTTATCCCAGACCAGATCCATGTCGTTGAACAAATACCTAAAACCTTGAACGGAAAGAAAATGGAAGTACCGATACGCAAAGTGTTGCTAGGTTTCGAGTTTGATAAAGTGGTGAATGCAGACTCCATGGGAAATCCAGAATCGCTTCAGTTTTTCAAAGAATTAGCTCTCGAGTTGAATGAGAAAAAAATATTCTGACATCCCAGGCGGAGCAAAAAGCTCCGTCTTTTTTATAAGACTTTATGAGTTTATTCTCATAAGGTCTTTTTTTGTTTCTGGAGGTGATAAATTTCTAAATATAAAAGGAAAGAGCAAGTTCAGCATATAGAAATTGCTAGAGATATTGCTGAAAGTTTCCATCATAACTATGGGGGAACATTCTTATTACTAGAGTACAAAATACAAGAAGAGACTGCTGTATTACCTGGATTAGATGGTCGGAAAATGAGTAAAAGTTATTATAATATAATTCCATCCATTGAAGAGCCAAAAAGTTACAAAAACTCATAAATAAAATCAAAACTGATTCATTACCACCAGAAACACCAAAAGATCCCGATACATCTATTATATTCACATCTTATACTGAAACTGAAAAGATGAAAGAGCAAAATTTACAAGGAATTGGCTGAGGTGAAGCCAAAAAGGAATTGTTTAATGTAATAAATAGATTTATTGAAGTATCGCGCGAGAAATATAATGAATTAATGTCTTCTCCAAAAACTCTGGATAAAAATTTAAAAGAATGAACAGATAAAGCAAAAGAAATTAGTGTACCATTCTTAAAAGACATTAGAAGTAAGATTGGTATCAGGTGAGAAATTTGACCTATAAGGTATTTTGGACAAATGTACTAAACTAGCGGTAGCTTTTCTTTATAAGGGGAAAGCTTATAAAAAGGCAGGTTAGTGAAACTTCCCTGAGTAATTGATAAACTTAAAACACATTTGAAACTAAAGTTTACTCATTATGGAGAGCAGGGATAGATCATCTTCACTTTTATTTATTTGGAAGAAGAACACTGGAATAATCAAATTTACCTTAGAGATATTTCAGATGCTTTTAAAAAAACTATTATCAATTAAAGGTTAAATTATCTAAAACATTTATTCTTGACATATGATCTTATCCTGAAAAAAAGACAAGTTGGTCGTGGATTTTATTCATTCCAATCAGGTATGTTATCACTTGGTTATTAGTAGCCGTGCTTGCGATGATTCGTGTTGGAGAGTAAAAATTACAAAAGGTATGGCCAAATCACTAATGATTTGTAGTATCTTGATTACGACAGTAGGTGTGGCGGTGATGAGCTTAACCTTCTTACATGATCTTACCCAGACAATTGTCGCCTTCATTGGATATGTGCTATTTGGACTTGGAATTTAATATTATCTATTATCTTTTTGGTGCCAAAAGATGCCGGTAAAACATCTAATGCTTCTAAAAAATCACCGCTGGTAGTAACCGGAACCCTATTGCAGAATAATTAGCAGTTGGAAATGTAAAACGCTACATATAGTGGCGTTTTCAAAAAATAATGAAGGAATGAAGAGATTATGAGAAGTGAATTAATGGAAATTCTAGAATCCCGTAAAGAGGAAATGATTAAAATTCGTAGGCACCTACACGAAAATCCTGAGCTTTCTTTTAAAGAAGAAAAGACAGCTCAATATATTATTGATTTTTATAAAGAAAAGGACGTAGAAGTTCAATCTAATGTAGGTAATGGATACGGAGTTATCGTGACCATTAAAGGTGGAAAGCCTGGAAAAAACATAGGTCTTCGAGCTGATTTTGATGCACTTCCAATCGTTGAAGAAACGAATATAGCCTTTAAATCAAAAAATGAAGGCTTTATGCATGCGTGTGGTCATGATGGACATACTGCCTACTTATTAGTCTTAGCCGATTGCCTCATTCAATTAAAAGATGAAATTCCAGGTACAATCAAAATTATTCATCAGCATGCGGAGGAAGTTCCGCCAGGCGGGGCAAAGAGTATTGTAGAATCCGGGGTGCTTGACGATTTAGATAATATATTTGGCATCCATCTGCTGCCAATGGACGAAGCAGGAGTTGTTGGTTATCATGCTGGATATTCTTTTAACGGCAGGGCTTATTTGAAATTAAAAGTTCAAGGTAGAGGTGGACATGGTTCCTCACCACATCTAGCGAATGATGCCATTGTCGCTGGTGCTCATTTTGTTACCGCTGCTCAAACGATTATTAGCCGTCGATTAAGTCCTTTTGATATTGGTGTGATTACGATTGGATCTTTTGATGGAAAAGGAACATTTAATATAATTAAAGACAGCGTAGAGCTTGAAGGCGATATTCGTTATATGACTGTTGAAACAAGAGATAAAATTGAAAAAGAAGTTAAACGTCTTGTAAAAGGACTTGAAGAAGAATTTGGTGTAACATGTGATCTAACTTATACGAATGACTATCCACCTTTATATAATGATCCTGAATTAACAGGAAAGGTTGCCGAGTCACTTAAGAATGCAAATGATAAAGATATTAAAGAAGTAAAGGAATTTCCAGCAATGCCGCCATCTGAAGACTTTGCTTACTATGCTGAAAAAATTCCTTCCTGCTTCTTTTACATTGCTTGTACACCTAAAGGAGTAGAAAAACCTTATTTTAATCATAATCCTAAATTTGATATCGATGAAGATGCCCTTCTCGTGGCAGCAAAAGCAGTAGGATATGTTGTTTGTGGTTATTATGAGTTAGATTAGGAAAAAGAATAGAATATTTGTAAGACGTGGTACAGATGATGACATGCTTTGCTGTATTAGATAATTCTATTGATAATAAGCAACTGATACCGAGAAAGGCTAAAGAATGGGTTGTAGCTGATAGTCGGATCTCCGTGTGAAGGGAAACTTTCATGCATGGTGAAGGGAGGGGCTAACTGGAAAAGGCAATGATAACTTCGAATTTTCACCTATTTTTATGAATGGGAATACAAATAAATCATCCCCTTTTATAAAAGAATGCTTCAATTGAATTTCTATAAGGGCGTGTTTTGATAAATCTAAACACGCCCTTATAATCTGTTATTTTATCAGGGTAAGGTATAGATTTGATCATACTTTATAGACATGTTTTAAAAGGTGCCTGCTAACCAAATTAAAGTCCCAGTTTGACGCTGGTAAACAGTAATGGAAAATCGTTTTGTTAACACGTCAAGTATTGTAGAATAATCATTTACCTTTGGGTTTTTTGGCCGAAAAGATAGATGTGGTTCAATACCAAAAGTTATAGTTTCAGCTCTTAAATACTTGGTCTTTTCTTTTTAATCTGGACAAAACTGTAAACTATACTACTTAGGAGTATTCATTAACTCCCTTTCATGAAATTCCAAATAAAGGATTCTCAAATCTCCTTTTTTGTATTTGGTTCGAATACATAATGATTTAACAAAGAAAGTGAAAATAAATACGTGATGATAAATATAAACCTTATTGATCTAAATTATGTTATTCTATTTCTGTTTACAACAGTCCGTCTGCAAAACTGAAATGGGGGTAAGAGGTAAATGGATAAGGAAAAGGAAATCAAACTAAAGAAACCAAAGAAGTCGTGGGTATGGGTTCTAGCAATTATCATCATTGCTAATATAGCAGGTGGTGGGGACAAAGAGGAAGTTGCAAAAGAGAAAGCTTCTGCAACTACTGCTGAACTTAGGGAGGAAGCTTCTAACCAATCTTTACTGCTGCAAGCATTCTCGCGTGTCGCGAATTTTCTCTTTTTCCATACATCAATTATGTTAAAACTATAGACTTATGTAATTTCCTATCTTAAAAATTTAGCCTTATAGTCAATCGGAAAAATGCAAAAATGTTTCGCTTATACATAAGCTTGTTAGGATTCCTTGCGAATAGAAAAGCAGCTAATAAGTTTGATTTTTCGCAGCTAATAACTTCTAAATTATATACTGTTCATAAAGTTGAAAATTGTCTGTGGTGAAATTTCAGAAAATAAAGTTTTTTCAGATAACCATTGAAATGTCCATTAAAAACCGATAGTATACAACTATTAAAACAACTTTATATCAGCGGATGATGATTGTGGGAGAGACTAAACATTGTTTAGCACCGAAGGAGCAAACCCTAAAAAGCAGGGGACTAATCTCTCAGGTAAAAGGACTACAATAGGACGCGTCTCTGAAGAGAGCCATAGGCCACCGAAGGAGTTAAACTCTCAGGTAAAAGGACAGAGGAAGATAGGAAAATCCCTATCTTTCCTCTGTCCTTTTTTTACTAGGAAAGATAAAAAGAAAGGAGGTGCATTAATGATAAATGAGTCTATCTTTTGATTTGTACAATTAACGCTATATTTTCAAAAAGGATGGTAGATCTATTTCACTATATCTAGTACCTATCCAAGAAAGCGCTTACAGTGGTGGACAGTTTCCCAGTACGCTAATAATTCACACTCATTGAAAGACAGACTCTTTATTGGGGAAAAATCCAAGTATCCTATAAAAGTAGAAAGTGGGAATTCGTATGCAGGAACAAAAGTTAGATAGAGGGCTAAAAAACAGGCACGTACAACTCATCGCTATTGGTGGGGCAATCGGAACGGGATTATTTCTTGGAGCAGGAAAATCTATTCATTTAGCCGGGCCATCCATTTTAATTGCTTACATGATTACAGGCGTCATTTGCTTTTTAATCATGCGCGCACTTGGAGAACTACTCTTATCTAATTTGCACTATCATTCCTTTGTCGACTTTGTAAGAGACTATTTAGGTAATATGGCTGCATTTGTAACCGGCTGGACCTACTGGTTTTGCTGGATTTCAATCGCAATGGCCGACTTAACAGCAGTTGGTCTTTATACTCAATACTGGTTTCCCTCTGTACCACAGTGGATGCCAGGATTAATTGCACTTGTCATTCTGCTATTTATGAATCTTGCAACGGTAAAACTATTTGGCGAAATGGAGTTCTGGTTCGCATTAATTAAAGTCATAGCTATTCTAGCACTAATTGTTATCGGTATTTTCATGATTATTAAAGGCTTTTCCACTGATTCAGGCGCAGCAAGTTTCACGAATCTATGGAGTCACGAAGGTATCTTCCCAAATGGAATAAATGGTTTTATCCTCTCATTCCAGATGGTAGTGTTTGCGTTTGTTGGCATTGAACTTGTAGGACTAACAGCAGGTGAAACAGAGGATCCAGAAAAAGTTATCCCCAAAGCGATCAATAATATTCCTATTCGGATTATAATTTTCTACATTGGCGGACTTATTGTCATTATGAGTGTTTATCCGTGGAACGCAATCATCCCAACGGAAAGCCCATTCGTCCAAGTATTTTTGGCCGTAGGTATCGCTGGAGCTGCTGGTATCATCAATTTTGTCGTCTTAACATCGGCGGCTTCGGCATGTAACAGTGCAATCTTCAGTACAAGCCGGATGGTATACTCACTTGCCAAAGATAAAAATGCACCTGTACCGTTTGCAAAACTTAATGACCGTAAAGTACCTTCCAATGCATTGGTCTTTTCAACGGTTGTCATTTTAATTTCCGTTGTTTTGAATTATTTAATGCCTGAAGGAGTATTTACCTTGATTACAAGTATCTCTACAGTATGTTTCATTTTTATTTGGGGAATTACAGTCATCAGCCATTTGAAATATCGTAAAACAAGACCAGATCTAGTGAAAATGAACAAATTTAAATTACCACTTTATCCATTTTCCAATTACTTGATCCTTGCTTTCCTAGCGTTCGTCCTTGTTGTTCTTGCACTTGCGAACGATACTCGTGTTGCCTTAATCGTAACTCCTGTTTGGTTTATTATGCTGATTGCGATTTATAAGATGCGCAAAACGAAGGTAGATCAGGCGAATCAGAGAGAGGCAGCGGGGAATTAAGTGGCAAGAAACCCTTTGATCCCATTAACGATGTTTGTCCAGATAGCTGCCGCTCCATATTTTCCAACTCGGTGGGTAAAAAACTGCCCGTTATAAAAAGCTTAAGATATCTGGATGATCATATTAAAATTCAAAAAAATATCTTAGAATATTATTGTTAGCGCTTTCAAAAATGCTTGACATAATTATTATCAACAACTATTCTAAATGTACCAATTGAATAAGCGGATGACAGTTGTGGGAGAGTGCAAAGCGACAAGCCACCGAAGGAGCAAGTTCCAAAAAGACCCTTGGAACAAATCTCTCAGGTAGATGGAACCACAAATGGACGCACCTCTGGAGAGCGCGTATAAACATTTACGCCACCAAAGGGGAAAGGCTCTATTAAAAATGGAGCTAAACTCTCAGGTAAAAGGACAGAGAAGGGTAGAGAACGCTACGACCCTTTTCTGTCCTTTTTTGCGTGCAAAAAAGGGTGTAAAGCATACTGTTATTAACAGTTTTCATAGAAAAGTAGGCCTGTAGGGGGAAAGAAACTTAAGTGTTTAGTACCATATTGAAATTAATTGAGCGAAAATTCAGAATTAGGTAAAAACGTTGAGGAGGAAAATAAAATGAGTTTACAACAAAATGATTTAACCATTTTTGAAGCCATTGAGAAGGAAGGACAACGTCAACATCAAACACTGGAATTGATTGCATCAGAAAACTTTGTTAGCCCTGATGTATTAGAGGCCATGGGAAGCGTGATGACAAATAAATATGCAGAAGGTTATCCAGGAAAGCGCTATTATGGTGGATGTGAATTTGTCGATGTGGCAGAACAAGCAGCTCTTGAGCGATTAACAAAGCTTTTCGGTGCCAAATATGCAAATGTTCAGCCTCACTCAGGTGCACAAGCCAATTTCGCAGTTTTTTTCGCACTGCTTCAGCCTGGTGATAAGGTGATGGGGATGAACCTTTCACATGGTGGCCACTTAACTCATGGAAGTCCAGTCAGCGTTTCAGGAAAATGGTTTGAAGTTGTGTCTTATGGAGTTAGAGAAGATACTCAGCTAATTGATTATGATGAGTTGGAAGCTATTGCAAAGAAAGAAAAACCTAAATTGATTATTGCTGGGACAAGTGCCTATCCAAGAACGATTAATTTTGCACGATTTAGAGAAATTGCCGATCAAGTTGGTGCAAAACTTATGGTGGATATGGCTCATATAGCCGGGCTGGTAGCTACTGGTCTTCATCCATCCCCAATCCCATATGCAGATGTTATTACAAGTACAACTCATAAAACATTAAGAGGACCACGGGGGGGGATCATTTTAACGAACGATGAAGTAATAAGCAAAGCGATTAATAAATCCGTATTCCCGGGAATTCAAGGCGGTCCACTAATGCATATCATTGCAGCAAAAGCAGTTGCTTTCAACGAGGCTTTACAACCAAGCTTTAAGGATTATGCGAAACAAGTCATTGAAAATGCTACAACACTTGGCGAAACATTAAAAAATGAAGGTGCAGCCCTTGTTTCTGGCGGAACAGATAATCATATTGTCCTTTTGGATTTACGTCCGTGGAATTTAACAGGAAAAGAAGCAGAGAAGTTATTGGAAGACGCGGGCATTACCGTTAATAAAAATACGATTCCCTATGATCCAGAAAAGCCATTTGTTACTAGCGGTATCCGAATGGGGACAGCAGCTTTAACAACTCGAGGCATGAAGAAGGAAGAGATGGTGAAAATTGGCGAAGTGATTGCAACGGTTCTAAAAAGTAAAGGGAATAAAGCCGTTATTGAGAAAGCAAGAGTAACAACTAAAGAGATTTGTGGTGTTTATCCGTTATTTCAAGAGCCAACGACTGTGTGAAGAAAGGGGCAGCAATTATGCCTTTGCTGAAACCTGAGCAACGGCCATGGCAGCGAGATATGTCTTTTGGAATCATGGCAATGAAAGAAACCGGTAACAGGTGAAAGAACATCTATTTTACAAAAAATCATAATTGGGGGTAGATCATGGGTATTGAAACAGCATTAAAGCAAACACCGCTTTTTGAAGTATATAAAAAATACGGAGCAAAAGTTATTAATTTTGGTGGCTGGGCTCTGCCGGTTCAATTTACTAGCATTTTAGAAGAGCATGAAGCTGTTCGAACTGAAGCAGGACTTTTTGATGTTTCTCATATGGGAGAAGTACTTGTGGAAGGGAAAGATGCCGAGAGTTATATTAACTACCTTGTTACAAACGATGTAACAAAGCTTAGCATCAATCAAGCACAGTATACCGCAATGTGTTATCCAGACGGTGGAACCGTCGATGATTTATTAGTTTATAAATTAGGGAATGAAAAATATTTACTCGTCATTAATGCCGCAAATATTGAGAAAGATTACGAATGGATGAAGCAGCATGTAAAAGGAGAGATGGCACTCCAAAATATTTCTGAAGACATCGCTCAGCTTGCCATCCAAGGACCAAAGGCAGAAAGCATTTTGCAAAAGTTAACGGAAATAGATTTATCAGAAATTGGTACTTTTAAATTCGCCCAACATGTCAACATCTCGGGGATTACCGATGTAATTGTATCCCGTACAGGTTACACAGGAGAAAATGGATATGAACTTTATTTATCTGCAGACAAAGCGGAAGTACTTTGGGAAAAGATCTTAGAAGCGGGAGCCACGAATGGATTAAAACCATGCGGACTTGGTGCACGGGACACGCTTCGGCTGGAAGCACGTCTTGCACTCTATGGCCAAGAACTAAGTAACGATATCAGCCCGCTGGAAGCAGGAATCGGCTTTGTAGTAAAGACTAACAAAGAAAGTGACTTTATTGGAAAATCTGCTCTTACACAACAAAAAGAAACTGGATTAAAACGAAAATTAGTAGGGATTGAAGTAATAGGCCGGGGAATTCCGCGTCATGGTTACAAGATAATTTCTAAAGATGGAGAGGAAATAGGTATTGTGACATCAGGAACACAATCACCATCTTTGAAGAAAAGCTTAGGTCTAGCCTTGGTATCAGCCGATCAAGCTGAAGTAGGGACGCCGATACAAGTGGAAATCCGAAATAAACAGATTGAAGCCGTTATTGTTAATGCACCATTCTATAAAAGGTAAGCGGAAATATTTTAATAGAGTTATCTTGCAGTTTTCAGGAGTCGATTGCGGTTACCTTGCATGTAGCCTTGAAATCGGCAAATCACCCAAACTATATTCTGAATTATGGCAATAGTGAAAAAAACCAAAAGAAAAGGGGAAAATACAATGACGAAGGTAATATCAAGTTTTAGATATAGCAAAGAACATGAGTGGGTACAACAATTAGAAGGAAATCGTGTACGTATTGGAATCACTGATTATGCACAAAAAGCGTTAGGTGATATCGTCTTTGTTGAAAACCCAGCGATTGATGATGAAGTAGCTGTAAATGAATCGATGGGAACGATCGAGTCGGTTAAAGCAGTTTCCGAACTTTACTCACCTGTTTCAGGTACGGTAGTTACTGTAAACGAAGAGTTAGAAGGCGCTCCAGAGACGATTAACGAGCATCCATTTGAAGCAGGGTGGTTAGTCGAAGTAGAAATGTCCAATCCAGAAGAGTTAGACTCGCTTCTAAACGAAGATGAGTATCAAGCATTTACTAATGAAGGAGAGGAATAATATGGCAGCCACTTATAGATACCTTCCTGATACGAAACAAGACCAAGACGAGATGCTCACATTTTTAAATATTTCTTCGATAGATGAGTTATTTGAAGATATTCCAGCTGAAATCAGATTGCAGGGTGAGCTAAACATCCCAAAGGCGGTTCCTGAACCTCTGCTTGTGAAAAGAATGAACCAGCTTGCTATCAAAAACAAAAATGCGAATCATTATCCGACTTTCCTAGGTGCGGGTACATATGATCATTACATTCCAAGTGTGGTAAACCATATGATTTCACGCTCCGAATTTTACACAGCCTATACACCTTACCAACCGGAAATCAGTCAAGGTGAATTACAAGCAATTTTTGAATTTCAAACGATGGTTTGTGAGTTGACAGGTATGGATGTGGCTAATTCTTCCATGTACGATGGTTTTACATCGCTTGCAGAAGCTGCATCACTTGCTGTTGCATCTACAAGACGTTCGAAAGTTCTTGTATCCAAAGCGGTACATCCTGAATCCAGGGCAATTTTACATACAGTAGCAGGAGGCCCGGGATATACAGCTGAGGAAGTAAACCTAGCTGATGAGGTTACAGATTTAGGGAAGCTGCAAGAACAAATAGATAAGGACACTGCTGCCGTAATTGTTCAATATCCGAATTTCTTCGGTTCCATTGAGGATATAAAAGCAATTAAGAAAATTGCGAAAGAACATGGTGCCCTTTTAATCGTAAGCGCCAATCCTCTTGCACTAGCACTCTTGCAGGCTCCTGGGAAGCTTGGGGCAGATATTGTAATCGGTGATATGCAGCCATTAGGAATCCCAATGTCCTTTGGCGGTCCGCACTGCGGCTATTTTGCGGTAAATAAAAAACTCATGCGCAAAATCCCAGGACGCATTGTAGGCCAAACAGCAGATGAAAAAGGACAGCGTGGATTTGTGTTAACACTTCAAGCACGTGAACAGCATATTCGCCGTGATAAAGCCTTATCCAATATTTGTTCCAACCAGGCATTAAATGCTCTTGCCTCTTCTATTTGTATGACATCACTTGGTAAGCAAGGGATTCGTCAAATGGCACAGCTAAACATTGAGAAAGCTGATTACATGGCGAAAACTCTAGAGCAGAAGGGCTTTACCATAATCAATGAGGCACCATTCTTCAATGAGTTTGTTGTCGAGCTTCCTCGTCCGGTAAAGGAAGTCAATGCAAAACTTCTTAAGGCGGGTATTATCGGTGGATTTGATTTAGAAAGTGATTACGGTTTTGAAAATAAAATGCTGCTAGCTGTGACTGAGCAGCGAACAAAAGAAGAAATTGACCAATTTGTTGATGCTTTGGAGGCGATTGTAAATGGTTGAATATAATGAGTTAATTTTTGAAATAAGTCGTCCAGGACGGGTAGGATCAAGTATACCGGATAGTGACGTTGACTATGTTGATATAAATGAAAAATTTCCAAAGCATTTAATTCGTGACGAACCGGCTGAGCTGCCAGAAGTATCAGAGTTGCAGCTTGTCCGCCACTACACAGCGCTCTCAAATAAAAACCATGGAATCGATAATGGATTCTATCCACTGGGTTCTTGTACGATGAAGTACAATCCGAAAATAAATGAAGATGTGGCACGGTTGGAAGGCTTTAGCCGCATTCATCCATATCAGCCCGTTGAAACAGTACAAGGTGCATTAGAAGTTTTATATGAATTACAGGAAGAGCTAGCCGTCATTACAGGAATGGATGCTGTAACATTACAGCCATCCGCAGGGGCTCAAGGGGAATGGACAGGTTTAATGATGGTTAAGGCGTATCATGCTCAAAAAGGTGAAACCAGAACGAAAGTACTTGTTCCAGACTCAGCGCACGGTACAAATCCTGCAAGTGCAAGTGTTGCTGGTTTTCAAACGATCACGATTCCATCCGATAAAAATGGATTAGTTGACCTAGAAGAATTAAAGAAACATGTGGGATCTGATACAGCTGCGCTAATGTTGACAAATCCGAATACCCTTGGACTTTTTGAAAAAGAAATTGTTGAAATTGCTCAGGTTGTTCATGAAGCAGGGGGCCTATTATACTATGACGGAGCGAATGCCAATGCCATTTTAGGTAAAACAACACCAGGTCAAATGGGCTTTGACATCGTGCACTTAAATCTGCACAAAACATTTACTACGCCTCATGGAGGTGGCGGCCCAGGGGCAGGTCCTGTCGGTGTGAAAGAGAAACTTATTCCTTACTTGCCAGTGCCTCGCATAGAAAAAGAAGGTGATAAATATGTGCTGAACGCTAATTATCCGCACTCTATCGGAAGGGTAAAAGGGTATTATGGAAACTTCGGAATTCTCTTGCGGGCGTATACGTATATTCGCACGATGGGTCCAGAAGGGCTGCGCCAAGTATCAGAAAGTGCCGTGCTTCATGCTAATTACCTTCGTAAAAGATTAGAGCCATACTTTGAAGCGCCATATTCACAAATTTGCAAGCATGAATTTGTCCTATCCGGATCCAGGCAGAAAAAGCTGGGTGTAAGAACACTTGATATGGCAAAACGTCTGCTAGATTTCGGCTACCATCCGCCGACCATCTATTTCCCGTTAAATGTAGAGGAATGTTTGATGATTGAACCGACAGAAACAGAGTCGAAAGAAACACTCGATGCATTTGCGGATGTAATGATTCAAATTGCCAAAGAAGTAGAAGAAAACCCTGGGGTTGTTTTAGACGCACCACATACTACGGTGATTGGGCGATTGGATGAGGTCCAAGCAGCTAGACAACCAATCTTGCGTTATTCCAAAGAGGAAGTAGTGGAGGAAGCAACGGTAACGTCATAAATGAATGATTGAACATGGACCACCAAGGATGGATTATAAAGAAAAGAATCTCAATATTTCATTCTAGGTGGTTTCATAAGCGTGTTTAAAAAGGATATTGAGAACTAAAAAGACAGAGCAATGGAGAAACTCAATCGTCCTTTTTTTTTAGCCCTATTGACCAACCTATTTAAAGCTAAATTTACATCTGCTCATAGGAGTGAGAAATAAAATGTCCATCACTGATCTTCGTAAACCAGAATGGCTTAAAATTAAATTAAATACGAATGAACAATATACAGGCTTAAAGAAAATGATGCGTGAAAAAAAACTTCATACTGTTTGTGAAGAAGCAAGATGTCCTAATATTCATGAATGCTGGGCGGTACGAAAAACGGCAACTTTCATGATTTTAGGAAGTGTATGTACGCGGGCTTGCAGATTCTGTGCAGTTCAAACAGGGCTACCATCAGAGCTTGATTGGGAAGAGCCCGAACGTGTCGCAGAATCAGTAAAGCAAATGAACTTAAAGCATGTGGTGATTACCGCTGTTGCTCGTGATGATTTAAAAGACGGCGGAGCAGAAGTATTTGCAGAAACTGTAAAGGCAGTGAGGCGGCAAAATCCATTTTGCAGCATTGAAGTTCTCCCCTCCGATCTGAATGGGGAATATGACAACTTAAAAATATTAATGGATGCAAGGCCAGATATTTTGAATCACAACATTGAAACAGTAAAACGCTTATCTCCCAGAGTTCGTGCACGTGCAACATACGAACGTTCACTAGAGTTTTTAAGGCGGGCAAAGCAAATGAATTCCACTATCCCGACGAAATCAAGCATCATGATTGGTCTAGGAGAAACAAAAGAAGAAATTATGGAAACAATGGATGATCTTCGTGCAAATGATGTGGACATTATGACTATTGGTATATATTTGCAGCCGACTAAACGACATTTGAAGGTCGAAAAATATTGGAGCCCAGAAGAGTTTGAAGAACTGAAAAACATTGCCATGTCAAAAGGGTTTAGTCATTGCGAAGCCGGTCCGCTTGTTCGCTCCTCCTATCATGCAGATGAACAAGTTCGTGCAACTAAGGTTAATGCGTAATCATTTTTCAATAAACCATTAAGAAAGGGGAGAATCAGATGATAGTCAAAATAAAAATAACAGAGGCAGCCATGAATAAACTGAAGGAAATGACATGTAAGGGTGCCCAAATTCCTCGCATTGACGCTGATATTGCCGGCGGCTGCGGGCTGTCGGTGAAGTTCTCCCTCTTATTGGATGAACCCCGCCGAAACGATGTAATTATTGAATTTGAGGGACTTCAGCTTAGATTAGATCATTTTACAAAACGCTATTTAAATGAAGAAACACAAATTGATTATATAGAAGATAGTGGCTTTATTGTTGGAAAAAGCTTTGCATCCAATGCATGTGCCATTGAAATAAATTAAAGTATCGTAATCGTTTACCTATTAATAGAATAGATCGTGTTTAATAAGTTAGTTGTTTTCTTACACTATCCATATATCTATCTGTGGTTATGAAAACCAAAGGAGGAAGTATTAGGTGAATCAAAAATATGACGTTGTTATCATCGGTGGCGGCACCGGTGGATATGTTGCGGCCATTCGTGCGTCTCAATTAGGATTAAAAACGGCGGTCGTTGAACAAGGAAAACTTGGTGGAACATGCCTTCATGCAGGGTGTATTCCAAGTAAAGCATTATTAAGAAGTGCAGAGGTATATTCAAATGCAAAAAATGCAGATAAATTTGGTGTTATTGCACCGGAAGTTGGACTGGACTTCTCAAAAGTACAGGCCAGAAAAGAAGAAATAACAGAACGCTTATTTAAAGGTGTACAACATTTAATGAAAAAAGGGAAAATAGATGTGTTTGAAGGGAAAGGCAGTATTTTACAGTCAAAAGATGTTTTAGTGAGACTGATTAATGATGAACGGGAAACAATATTAAACCCTCGACATATTTTAATAGCTACAGGATCTCGTCCAAGGACATTACCCGGCTTAGAAGCAGATAGCGAATATGTGATGACATCGGATGAAGCGCTACAAATGAAAGAGCTCCCAAATTCCATCATTATTGTCGGCGGCGGTGTTATTGGAATAGAATGGGCTTCGATGCTTATTGACTTTGGAATAGAAGTGACTGTGATTGAGTATGCCGAGCGCATTTTACCGACAGAAGATAAAGATATTTCAAAGGAAGTACAGCGACTAATGAAGAAAAAAGGTGTGAAAATCGTAACAGGGGCAAAGGTACTTCCAGAATCGTTAGAAAAAGGTGACGGTGTCTCTATAAAGGCGGAATATAAAGGGAAAGACACGACATTTTCAGCAGAAAAATTATTAGTATCTGTCGGAAGATTAGCAAACATAGAAGGCATTCACCTTGAAAATACCAAAGTTGAAGTCGAGAGTGTTATTCAAACAAATGAGTATTATCAAACGAATGAGCCAAACATTTATGCAATTGGAGATGTGATTGGAGGATTACAGCTCGCCCATGTTGCTTCACATGAAGGGATCATCGCAATTGAACATATGGCAGGAGAAAACCCTGTGCCACTTGATCAAACTCTTGTTTCAAAATGCATATATAGTAACCCAGAGGTAGCTAGTGTAGGCTTAACAGAAGAGGATGCGAAGGAGAAAGGATATCAAGTAAAAACAGGAAAATTCACCTTCCGTGCGATTGGAAAGGCTCTTGTTTTTGGTGAATCAGACGGTTTTGTCAAACTCGTTGTTGAACAAGAGTCTAGTAAGTTGTTAGGAGCGCATATGGTTGGGCCACATGTAACCGATATGATTTCAGAAGTTGGTCTTGCACGAGTATTAAATGCAACAGCTATGGATATTGCGCATACGATACACCCTCACCCTACATTAGCGGAAGCAATTGGGGAAGCTGCCCTAGCTGTATATGGTAAGGAAATACACTCATAGATATAAAAATATTAAAAGAAGAGTTGAATACTTCTTCCTTAAGGGGAGGCGAGCCATATGATAGGTGGGAGAAGTTCGATATTAAGTATCAAGTAGTTTCACTATGAAAACCGGGGATGTTAAATCACGGAAGCGGAAGCGTCTGTCAGTAAAAAAATTTTAAGGTCTATCGCCCCTCTCACCGTAGTTCAAGATTGCTAGAAATGAAATTGTAGTAACGGTTTTGTTCGGACACCTATAGCGGTAGAGTTTAGCCACCCCTTCTGAATTCGAAAGTTTTTACATATTTTAATTACAAATCTAAAGGATGGTGAGAGACCATTGTATAAAGAAGTGAATGTTAACCGTGCTAAATTATTAATATCTTGTCCAGAGAAACCAGGTATTATCTCAGCTGTATCTAACCTTTTATTAGAAAGCAGAGCAAATGTTGTTCATTTTGACCAACATACGACGGATCCACAAGCAGGTATGTTTTTTATGAGGATCGAATTTGATTTAAACGACTTTGATGCTTCCTATGCAAAACTTGAAGAGGACTTACATGTGCTGGCCCAGGCTTATGCGATGGAATGGAACTTAAGCGGTAATAATAAAAGAAAAAGAATGGCTATCTTTGTATCCAAAATGGATCACTGTCTTATGGAGCTTATATGGCGTTGGAAATCGAATGAACTTCCAGTGGAAATTCCGATGGTGATCAGTAATCATCCAGATTTTAAAAAAATAGTAGAAAGTTATGGCATCCCTTATTATCATATTCCTTTAGCTAATGAAACGAAGCAACAAGCAGAACAGAAAGCACTGGATCTATTGAAAGGGAAAGCAGACTTTATTGCCTTGGCTAGATATATGCAAATTCTTTCCCCTACATTTGTATCGGAGTTCCCAAATCAAATTATTAACATCCATCATTCTTTCTTACCGGCGTTTGTCGGTGCAAATCCTTATGCGAGGGCCTATAACCGTGGTGTTAAGTTAATTGGAGCAACTGCTCATTATGTTACGAATGATCTTGATGAAGGACCCATTATTCAGCAAGATGTAAAGCGCGTTAATCATAGACATACAATCGAAGAATTAAAGGTTACCGGAAGTCATGTGGAAAGACAGGTTCTTGCCCAAGCTGTTTCTTGGCATATTGAAGATAGAGTTATTATTCATGGTAATAAAACAATCGTGTTTGATTAAATACAATATTATGATGTTCAATGATAGGAGATAAACTTTAATTTTAAAGATAATTGAGGAACTTATTATTTTCCAATATTTTTAAAGATTTTTCTCTACTATTCTATTAGAGCAGACAAAATACTCGTCCTTGGTAGTATTTTGTCATATCTCAACGGGACATCATTACTATTTATACCTATTCCTATATTAATACCCACATCTCAATCTCTATTATAATTGAAATCAATTCCATAAAAGTTTTGCCACGTTTACTTAAACGAAAAACAGCTTGATTCATTTTGTGCATTTGTTGATTGAGGCGATTCACTGCTAATTTCTGAGCATTATAAATATAAATAAGCATCGTAAAATCAACATGTACTTTACCTTTTTCGCCTGTTCGATAACTGAAATTATTATAGTTAAAAGAACTCTTTTTAAGCATTGACTTGCTCAAGGGAAGTTCTCGTCTTGTAGAGCTTTTTCCATACTTTTTGAACATGTAACCGGGACGGGCCATACCAATCGCAGGGTTGGAAGTTATGTGTGGCTTCCATTATCCTGTAAAGGCGACGATCACATCTGGGCTATGTTCAGTTGTGGGAGCTGCGGAAGGTTTCCTTTGCTTAATCGTGTTCAGAATTAAAAGATTAGGACCATTTCACAAATAACGGCGAATTAGAACATAAAGCGGCATAATGAAGGCGGTTAAACAAATCTTTTCCCAGAAAAGGGGCATTACACGATGAAATATAGATCTGCATTCGATATAATCGGTCCCGTCATGATTGGACCTTCTAGTTCACATACAGCAGGAGCTGCCAGAATCGGCAGAGTAGCACGGACATTATTCGAAAAGCAACCGAAGAAAGCCATCATTTCTTTATATGGTTCTTTTGCAAAAACATACAGGGGACACGGTACGGATGTTGCTGTCGTAGGCGGGATATTGGATTTCGATACGGATGATGAACGAATCCCCACTTCATTGACGATAGCGGAAGAAGCCGGTATGGAGGTTTCCTTTACAATTGAGGATACGGTGATGGATCATCCTAATACAGTCAAAATCAGACTGTTCGACGAAAGTAAAGAATTAGAACTTGTTGGGATCTCGATAGGCGGCGGAACGATAGAAATAACAGAGTTGAATACGTTCAAGCTAAAATTGTCAGGTGAAAACCCAGCTATTTTAGTGGTACATAACGATGTTTATGGAATTATATCTTCCGTTTCAACGGTTTTAGCCAATCATGAAATTAACATTGGGCATATGGAAGTTTCACGTAAAGAAAAAGGTCAAATGGCTCTCATGGTGATTGAAGTCGATCAGAAAATCAAGAGCGATGTCATGAAGGAAATTGAAAGTTTGGAAAACGTGTCGCAAGTCATAAGGATGGTTGAATGATTAAAAGTGTGGGCACAGATATGGAGGTAAAAACATGTTCCGAAATGTAACAGAGTTGGTTGAACTTGCTGAAAGTAAAAATGTAAAAATTGCGGAAATCATGATTTTACAAGAAATGGAGTTCTCAAGCCTGTCGAGAGAACAGGTCATTGAAAAGATGGACAGGAATTTGACAGTGATGGAGCAAGCGGTGGAAAGAGGTCTTAAAGGTGTGCAATCCGTTACAGGTCTAACTGGCGGGGATGCCGTTCTTTTGCAAAATTATATTAAAACAGGCAAGGCACTCGGGGGCAACTTGCTACTGGATGCCGTCAGTAAAGCCGTTGCGACGAACGAAGTCAATGCAGCAATGGGAGTGATATGTGCAACTCCAACTGCCGGTTCTGCTGGAGTAGTTCCCGGTACGTTATTTGCCGTGAAAGAAAAATTACACCCAACCCGAGCTGAGATGATTGATTTTCTTTTCACTTCCGCTGCCTTTGGATTCGTGGTTGCAAACAACGCTTCCATTTCTGGAGCAGCTGGTGGCTGCCAAGCAGAAGTGGGCTCGGCAAGTGGAATGGCGGCAGCTGCGATAGTTGAACTTGCCGGCGGTACACCGAGCCAAGCCGCAGAAGCGATGGCGATCACATTGAAAAATATGCTTGGACTGGTTTGTGATCCAGTTGCTGGATTGGTCGAAGTTCCTTGCGTGAAACGAAACGCAATGGGTGCTTCCAACGCGATAACGGCAGCTGATATGGCACTTGCAGGCATTACGAGCCGCATTCCATGTGACGAAGTTATCGACGCCATGTATAAAATAGGATTGACCATGCCAGTTGCACTTCGTGAAACGGCAGAGGGCGGCCTAGCTGCGACTCCGACTGGGCGTAGATTGGCAAAGGAAATTTTCGGTTCATATAAATAAACCTACACCTTAAGCTCAGTTATGAAATCCTTGTCCTCAAAAGTTCTCTGTATTGCAATACATTGGAGAAATAACAAAGTCACCTCTAGGTACAAAATTGAACCCTGTTCATGACTAATCAGGGATATAACGTGAACCCTAGCTTCAATTACGGAGCCTTCAGGTTTCAGAGGACTCGCATTGTAGGATTGAAACCCTTTGATTTTCAAACCTTGATGACGGAATCCGATCAAAATCGTATTACTTGGTGGATGAACTTTTTCTGGTTTTGGACACTGATTAAATTTGTCCCTTTTTTATCATATGCATGGCCTCAGACTACTCAATATAGAGGTTACTGTTTGAAACCCAACATAGAACGCACGCGCTTCTTAATAAAACGAAGATTTTGTTCCACTTTAACTAACTTGCCCCATAAGTAAGTACGAGCATCTAAGTAAATGGTGCATAAAGAGCTTGTTCCTTAAAAGACTGCTTCCACATTCAAACCATCTTTTCACTTCAGTGGTAAGTGAATTGGGATAATATATTTTTAAAAAACGAGACAAAACGAGACAACAATCTCATTTTGTCTCGTTTTGTTTCGACTGAAAATAGAAAAAGTCCTAATTTACCGAACTTCCATTTTGGCACACTATTTGCAATATAGATCATTGACTCATTATTAATGATTGGGGGCTGAAATATGGAAACGGTTCAAAAGAATGAAATGAAGTTATCACAAGACAAAGCTTATTGGATGTACAAAAAAATGCTGGAAATAAGAAAATTTGAAGACCAGGTTCATGAATCATTTGCAAAGGGGATTTTACCAGGGTTTGTCCATTTGTATGCCGGGGAAGAAGCGGTAGCTGTAGGAGTATGTGCACACCTATCCGATAAAGACAGCATTACAAGCACTCATAGGGGGCATGGCCACTGTATTGCAAAAGAATGCGACCTAAACGGAATGATGGCTGAAATCTATGGGAAAGTGACAGGGCTTTGTAAAGGAAAAGGCGGTTCCATGCATATTGCCGATCTCGATAAGGGGATGTTAGGCGCGAACGGGATAGTCGGTGGAGGCTTTCCGCTCGCATGCGGTGCAGCATTGACGGCCAAATATAAAAAGACTGATCATGTTAGTGTTTGTTTTTTTGGTGATGGTGCCAATAATCATGGGACATTCCATGAAGGCATAAATCTGGCGGCAATCTGGAAGTTACCCGTTATATTCATCGCTGAAAATAATGGGTATGGGGAAGCAACGCCTTTCAACTATGCTTCTAGCTGTAAAACGATAGCCGATCGTGCGATTAGCTACAATATCCCAGGTGCCCGGGTGGATGGGAAAGATGTAATGGCTGTGTATAAGGCTGCTGAAGAAGCCGTTCAGAGAGCTCGCAGGGGAGAAGGACCCTCATTAATCGAATGCGTTACTTATCGTAATTATGGACACTTCGAGGGAGATGCACAGAAATATAAAAATGAACTAGACAAAAAGGAGCATAAACAAGAGAAAGATGCGATTGCCCTGTTTCGGAATTACTTACTGAATCAGAATTTGCTGGGGGAAAAAGAATTGGTTTCTCTTGAGAGTGCCGTTGAGGAATCTATTAAAGAGGCAGTAAAGTTCAGTGAAGAAAGCCCGTATCCAGATGAATCCGATTTATTAAAAGATGTGTATGTATCCTATTAAACCAAAAAAGGAGGAATTTTAGATGAGTAGAAAAATCAGTATGTCACAAGCGATAAATGAAGCAATGGCCATTGCAATGAGAAAAGATGAAAATGTCATCCTTATGGGAGAGGATGTAGCGGGCGGTGCTGAAGTTGATCATCTGCAGGATGACGAAGCATGGGGTGGCGTTTTAGGTGTCACAAAGGGATTGGTTCAAGAGTTTGGCCGGGACAGGATCCTCGATACACCCATTGCAGAAGCAGGTTATATGGGAGCGGCAATGGCAGCCGCTTCAACAGGTTTACGACCGATTGCCGAGTTAATGTTCAACGATTTCATTGGCAGCTGTTTAGATGAAGTATTGAATCAAGGTGCTAAGTTCCGTTATATGTTTGGGGGGAAAGCACAAGTTCCTGTGACGATCCGTACGATGCATGGTGCAGGATTCAGGGCTGCAGCTCAGCATTCACAAAGCCTTTATGCCTTGTTTACAAGCATTCCTGGATTAAAGGTGGTCGTTCCATCTTCCCCATATGATGCAAAAGGGCTCTTGCTATCAGCCATTGAAGATAATGATCCAGTCATATTTTTTGAAGATAAAACGCTATATAACATGGTAGGGGAGGTCCCAGAAGGCTATTATACAATCCCGATCGGCAAAGCCGAAATTAAAAGGAATGGCTCGGATTTGACGGTCGTTGCCATCGGTAAACAAGTTCACACGGCAATGGAGGCTGCTGAAAAACTTGCAGCGAAAGGAATTGAAATTGAGATTGTAGATCCAAGGAGCTTGTCACCGCTGGATGAAGAATCGATCCTCTCCTCTGTGGCAAAAACAAATCGTTTGATCGTGATGGATGAAGCGAATCCTAGATGCAGCATGGCAACGGATATTGCCGCATTGGTTGCGGATAAGGGATTTGACACGCTCGATGCGCCAATAAAAAAGATTACAGCTCCACATACACCTGTACCTTTTTCTCCTCCGCTAGAAGATATTTACCTTCCAACATCGGAAAAAGTGATACAGGTCGTTTCGGAGTTATTGGGGGAGCCATCCATTCTGGGGGTGTAATTCAATAGTATGATGCTCCAGCTTTTTAAGCCGGAGCAAGCAAACCAATAATGGACACAGAAACCAATCTGAAGGGAGAAAAAAGATATGGCGGTCGAAGTGGTAATGCCAAAATTGGGCATGGCAATGAAAGAAGGCACTGTTTCGTTATGGAGTAAGGAGGTTGGGGATTCGGTCGAAAAAGGTGAAGCAATAGCCAGCATCAATTCGGAGAAAATAGAAATGGATATCGAATCTCCAACGGAAGGTACCATTCTGAACATAGCTGTTCAAGAAGGACAAGGTGTACCCCCAGGAACCGTTATCTGTCACATTGGCAATCCGAACGAAAAAATTATGATCAAAGAACCTGTTGCTGAAAAAATCGATTTGGAAATTGATGAACAAAAAAAGCCGAAAACCAAAGAGTCACCCATTTTGCCACAGGGGGACCGATTATTGATCACCCCAATTGCACGAAAAATGGCACAGGCAGCCAATCTTGATATTGAGAAGATACAAGGTACAGGACCAGGCGGAAGAATCACTAAAGATGATGTACAGAAAGAAATGGAGAAAAGGGATTCCAAGTCAGTAAATAAAGAAGAAAGAATAGTGGACCCCCAACATCCTTTAGAAAGTCCACAGCAAGTTCCAGTGTCAGGAATGAGGAAAATCATTGCCAAGCGTATGAAGGAGAGCTTGCAAAACAGTGCCCAATTAACTCTCACGATGAAGGTTGATGTCACCGATTTAGTCATACTGCAAAAACAAGCCAATGAAATCCTACAAAGACATGAATCAACTAAACTGACGATAACGGACTTTGTTGCCAAAACTGTCGTACTTGCACTAAAAGAGCATCCTAAAATGAATAGTGCTTATATTGAAGATAATATCCATTTGTATGAGCATATACATCTTGGATTAGCAGTGGCCTTGGAGAAGGGGCTTGTTGTTCCGGTCATAAGAAACGCCGAAAGTTGTACCATAAGACATTTATCGAAAAAGGGTAAGGAACTGGCTAGGCGTGCACGTGACGGTCAATTGCCTAGTAAAGACATGCAAGGGTCAACTTTTACCATCAGTAACCTGGGGGCATACGGAGTTGAGCACTTTACACCGATTCTGAATACACCGGAAACAGGGATACTTGGGATTGGATCTGCTTACGATACCCCGCTTTATATTGGCGATGAATTGGAAAGAAGAACAATCTTACCACTCAGTTTAACTTTTGATCACCGTGTACTTGACGGAGCACCTGCTTCTGCCTTTTTACAAACACTAAAAAGGTATTTAGAAGAGCCGATCACCGTGATTTTATAGAAAGGGAGGGAAAGCACTTGAATCGTATAGCCATTATAGGCGGAGGTCCTGCTGGGTATGTAGCGGCAATCACTGCTGCCCAGCAGGATAAGGAGGTCATATTGGTAGTCGATGGGCCATTAGGTGGAACCTGTTTAAACGAAGGGTGCATGCCAACGAAGTCACTATTGGAAAGTGCCGATACGTATGAATTGGTGAAAAATGCTGGCCAAATGGGAATTCGGCTCTCCCCCAATTCCATTGAAGTCGATTGGGAAACCGTTCAGGAACGTAAAAAAGATGTCGTATCTAAACTGTTGAATGGCATTCAATATTTAATGAAAAAGAATAAAATAAAAGTCATTCAGGGAAGAGCGTCAATCCTTTCGAGCCATCGTCTGAGGATCAAGAACGGAAATAAGAATGAAGAGATTGAAGCTAGTAAGGTCATCATTTCAACTGGGTCTGAACCGATTCCATTACCTTTTGCGCCGTTTGATGGAGAATGGATCATCCACAGTGGTCAAGCCATGTCACTTCCTGCTATTCCAGCTTCGTTACTAATTATCGGAGGCGGAGTCATCGGATGTGAATTTGCCAGTATTTATAGTAGGATGGGCACCAAGGTAACAGTTATCGAGATGGGGGAAAAGCTGCTTCCAGAGGAAGATGATGATATCTCGAGCATCTTGCATAAAGAATTGAAAAGCCAAGGCGTGACAGTCCATACCTCCACATCTGTAAAAAATATCAATTCAACTAGTAAGACGGTGTTTTTGGAGAAAAGCAATGGGGAATTGGAAGATTTTCATGCTGATTACGTACTCGTATCAATAGGGAGAAAACCAAGAGTACACGGGATGAACCTAGAGGGAAACGGTATTGATTTTTCCCGAATTGGCATCTCGGTGAATGATCGAATGCAAACTAGCAATCCCTCAATTTATGCCTGTGGTGATGTGATCGGGGGTATACAACTTGCCCATGTTGCTTTTCATGAAGGGCGGGTGGCGGCTCTGAATGCCTGTGGTCAATTTACACAAGTTAATTACCGGGCAATCCCTCGCTGCATTTACACCTCCCCGGAGATTGCCAGTGTAGGCTTGACGGAAAGAGAAGCGCGTAAAAAATATGGAGGGATTAATGTTGGGGAGTTTGCTTTTTCAGCAAATGGGAAAGCCGCCATTTCCAATAAACCGGCAGGAAAGATCAAAGTCCTTGTAAACCCTCAATATAATGAGATTTTAGGCTTTTCCATCGTTGGTCAACATGCAACGGAATTGATCGGTCAAGGAACAATCATGCTGCATGCGGAAATAACGGCAGAAATGATGGAAGATTTAGTGGCGGCGCATCCAACCTTGTCGGAATCCATCCATGAAGCTCTTTTAAATGTTGTAGGTCAAGCAGTACATTCTTAAAACTATTCATGTAACATAAGGGGGATTTTGTATGACTAGCGGTCATCGAACGGCGGTAGTCACTGGTGCAGGACGTGGTATCGGACGTGCCATTGCTTTAAGATTAGCTCAAGATGGATTGAATGTGGTGATTAACGACGTCAATCTGGAAACGGCAAAATCGGTCGTAAATGAGATTAGGGAACTTGGACGTGAAAGCTTTGCCATTAAAGCAGATGTAAGCAATAGACGGGAAGTATTCGAAATGGTTGATCAAGTGGTGGAACGTTTTGGACAACTGGATGTAATGGTTTCAAATGCAGGAATTGCTCAAATAAAGCCGTTATTGGAAGTAACTCAAACAGACCTTGAACAGATTTTCAAGATAAATGTCAATGGTGTCCTTTATTGCCTGCAAGCCGCTGCTGAACAAATGAAAAAGCAAGAAGGCGGGAAAATTATTAGTGCTGCCAGCATTGCCAGTTTTAAAGGCTTTAGCTTGCTTGGTACATACTCAGCCACAAAATTTGCCGTGAGAGGCCTTACACAAGCGGCAGCACAGGAATTGGCCCAGTATGGCATCACGGTGAATGCATACTGTCCAGGAATTGTCGGGACGCAAATGTGGGATTTAATCGATGAAAAAATGGGGCATTATATGAATCTTGAAAAAGGGGAAACATTCAAAAAGTTTACTGATTCCATAGCCTTAGGACGCTCCGAAACCCCAGAAGATGTTGCCAAGTTCGTATCATATCTTGCTTCACCTGATTCTGATTATATGACAGGTCAATCCATCATGATTGATGGGGGTGTCCTTTTTTCATAAGCTAGCAAATATAAGGATCGATAGAGAAGCTTCATGTGAATAATCACATGAAGCTTTTTTAGTAAACTCAATCAATATATTGTAAGCGGATACATAATCTACTATAATTAAATGGACCTCGATTAACATCCTTATTTATAACTCCATGGTATTTTTCCGCTAGATTTACTAAGTGTATTTTCATTTTTGAAGGTTCAAACCAAATGATTAGAGGAGGATTATATGCTGTCCACTAGTTGTTATCTACGTACATGGGAACGCTTTATCAGTGAAGGTGTTCTAGATTCAAATCGTCTGAACAAGCGAATAATGGAATCTTGGCATCGTTGCAAAAAAGATCAAGTCAACCCGTACCTTAATAAAGGCAAGCACATATTGACAAGTGAATTATTGGACATTCAAAAGGAAAAAAACTCATTCCTATTAGAATTGGCATCACCCCAATTATCAAGGATGAATCAATCTATAAAAGAATCGGGAATGATGGCTTTATTAGTCGATCCCGATGGATATGTCCTATCACTTTCCGGAAACGAGAAAATCCTCAATGAGGCAGGCAAAATAAATTTTGTGGAGGGTGTACGCTGGACGGAGGGTGAGGTAGGAACGAACGCAATTGGAACAGCTTTGAAAACGGGTGAAGCCGTCATGATCCAAGGTACTGAACACTATTCCATTGCTTCACATAAATGGAGTTGCTCTGCTATGCCCATTTTAAATGAAGACGGGAAGATATTAGGCGTTTTGGATATATCGTGTCCAGTAGAATATTCCCATCCTTCCATGCTGGGGATGGTAGCCAATTTAGCGTATACGATCGAACAGGAAATGGGAGTGCGTTCCTATAAAAAGGAGCTGGAACTGATCCAGCACTCAATAGAACTTGCAGAAACCTATCCAGATCGTTTCTTTATCGTTTGTAATCATAAAGAAATGATCATATCCGCCAGCAAACTGGTTCGCAAAAAAATCCCTCAATCCATTGGCATGGCATTGGCCGATCTATTAAATCATGGCTATCGAATCGTTAAGGAAAACTTGCTTCTATCTAAAGAAGATAATAGGATTTCCGGTAAGTATTTACTCTTATCTGAAAATCATGGTCATAAAACCAATAGGCTTTTTCCTGCTTCAATGCCATCTGAAGTGTTTGACTTCAAGGGAGAAAGCGGGATTAGCGAATCCTTTCAAAACACATTGCAGAAAATGAAGCTTGTTGCACCGACAGAAGCTAATGTGTGCATATTTGGTGAAACTGGGGTCGGAAAAGAGCTTATTGCCATGGCTATCCATGAAAATGGCTCTCGAAAAAATGGACCGTTCATCACTATAAATTGCGGTGCCATCCCTAAAGATTTAATGGAGAGTGAACTATTCGGTTATGTTGATGGTGCATTTACAGGGGCTAAACGGCAAGGGCACAAAGGGAAGTTCGAGCAGGCGAATGGAGGGACCATTTTTCTTGATGAAATTGGTGAAATCCCACTAGCTATGCAAGTTGCCTTACTGCGTTTACTTCAGGAAAGAAAAATCGTTCCGATCGGTGGTACCAAAAGCATTTCATTGGATATTCGCATTATCACTGCAACACACCGTAATCTTGAAGAGCTTGTCAATGATGGGTCCTTTCGTCAAGATTTATATTATCGATTGAACGTTTACCCCATTCATGTACCCTCCTTAAGGGAAAGAATCGAAGACATTCCTTATCTAGTCAACTACTTGTGTTTAAAGAATGATTGGAATATTCCATTAACGGAAGAGTTAATGAAGCGATTAAAGGATTACAATTGGCCAGGCAATATAAGGGAGCTACAGAATGTACTCCAGCGATTGACCATCTTACTCGCGGAAGGACCTCTGGATTATATTCAAGTGTTGAATTCCATGCATTCACTGCCCAGTGCCCGGCATGATGATATCCCTTCATTGAAGGAAGGCGGTAAAAAATGCATCAAGGGGAATGAACTGACGATCCGTGAAAAAATCCAACGGGATCTAATGTTAGAGGCATTACAAAGATCAAGAGGAAATGTCACCGCTGCAGCAAAGTTTATGGATATACCAAGAAGTACATTTTACAAGCGGCTCCATAAGTATGGTTTATAGACAGGGCAATGTACATTATGTAAGAAAGGATTAAGGGAAATCCGTGAAAATTGAAAGTGGTCAATTAATGCCGTCGGTAAAGAAGAGGACAAACTTGAAAGTGGGACTGATAAAAAAAGTAATGGCCGTCAAAGAATTTTTAAAACAAATCGTCCAAGAAGCAACAATCTCGTTTGAATTCATCCAAAGCCGGATCAAATCCATTTGAACATGAATTTCCCATATTTCAAAATGGAACATGAGATCACAAGTGATTCCATGTTCCATTTTTTTCTGATGTATATTGTTCTTAGGCTTCTAACGACATACAGCTACGTAATTGAAGTAATGAATGTGAAGGATCTACCAACAATCTTCACTACCTTAATGTAAAACATAACATTTATATAGAGACTCCTAAAAAGCATTAAATGTCGTGCAAATTCACTTTAAAAGCTTCTCAGTAACTTTACTGGTCCATAAATAAAAGGGAATATATTAATTATGCCAATAACCTGGCTATTTACTTAAATAAGGAGGTCCTGGTTATGTAACTGAGCTAGCTATGTATTAATCCGTTGTATGCAGGCTAATATCTAGGCAAGTAAAGACCAATTGTAATATATATTCACTCACTTAAAAATAAATGGTGCACAGTTTAAAATAGCTACCAATTATCATTTTACCAAGATAAATGTGCTAGAACTTATTAAGTTAATGAATCAAGACTGTCATATTAATCTTACTATGCTCTTTAAGCTGCTGAACTTTATCCTAAATAAAAAAATGAAATTAATCGTAACGGAAATAAACGATATAAATTCCATTTGAGTAAGTATGGAATTAAAGCTGTATGTAATCTTATTAATAACAGAACGGATTCGATATTTAATGGCTAATTCTTTTATTTTAACGACTGGAGGGAATCATGTGGCATAGACGACCCTATGATTATTTTTGGTAGGAAAGCGGTACATTGGAGAGATTCGTCGTAAAATTAAATTATATTTATATAATTTAATCGAAATGTAACCCCGTAATTTTTCTCATTTATCCATTATATTTATATATCAATATAATAAAACAAGAAGAGGCAGGATGGTTATACAGGAAAATGTACCGTTTGCAGAGAATATGTAGATATTGATTCGTATTGTCTCGCCTTAAATAAGGTCTATGAAAGGAAGGATAAGCAAAATGAAGAAAAAGATTGGTTGGACACTAGCTATAGCTGCGCTTTTGATAGGTGGGGGAATAATTTATTATTTCATTAATTTATCACTATACGAAACTACAGAAGGTTTATATGAGGTCCCTGTACCTAAAAATGCTAAGCTTGTAATGGAAAATGAACACGGGAAAAATTATGAGTGGTCAAGGGCGTCGGAAGAAAACGGCATACCATATGGTTATGAATTAGCCCTTAAAGCGAATGGATGGAAAAAGGGAGAAAGAGAAGGCGCTTCCGTTTTTTACACAAAGGGTCAGCAGAAAATAGATGTAATTTCTACAACGAAGCATTTAGATATCCTGAGAGTGAATTGACTAGTAGGTAAATGCTAACTAAAGTGCTTTAATGGAGTAAATCACGACTATAAAATAATTCTTCGCTAAAAAATCACATTATATATGCAATTAACAGAAAATTATAAGGAACAACTAAAAAATAGCCAATTAAATGACATTGAATATAATTAATTTAATTCATTATAAACCGTCAATTTTTAATAAAGATTAAAGATCTTTTTAAATTAGATAATATAACGACAGTCAATTAAATTTTTTTTGCTAAATTTAATTAGTAATTAGAATAAGATGAATATTGGATTATTAGAATCTAAAATTCAATATTCGTCTCACTAAGTTAAGTATTCTTAAGATGTGAGATAAAAATAACAATTAAAACACAACTTCCTATAATATATATTATGTAAACTAGAAACAAACATAATAGTACCAAATGGTCACGCCTTCAAGTTCTCATAAGATTCATTATTGTCCCCTAACGTGGCTCAAGTTGACTATAATATTCAATGCTACTTCTAATAACACTCGGGGATCTTTCTATAAGTCGGCTAGGTCTCATAATTAATGGTTTCGAACATACTTCCTTGGGTTGGAATGAATAATTCCCAGTAGGTCTGATAATTATTAATTAAGTTCAAGCTTCGGATGATTATCTCATATACTTAGAAGTTGAGAAAAATTATTCTGTGAACACCTTAGCTAGTTATGCATTCGATTTAAAACTTTATGGTGAGTTTTTAACAGCTAACGACCGATCATTGGACTTAGCTGAACTCACATCGTATAGTGTGCGTCGTTTTGTACAAAATCAGGTCATCAATCATAGTATTAAGCCGAGAACGCTACAACGCCGTATTTCGTGCTTAAAATCATTTAGTGAATATTGTTTAAAAGAAAATTACCTAAATCAGATAAGAAATTACCTAAATATATGACCTTACAGGAGCTTCACAAATTATTTACCTAAGGCTGTTTTCACATACTTTGTTCTATTTACCAGGTAGTGAGTTGTGGTTGATTTCCCCTCCAGATGCTCGCTTTCCGCGGGGCGGGCGGTGAGCCTCCT
>NZ_JBHZPE010000022.1:0-72168 GCF_042787985.1 Peribacillus sp. YIM B13481 | reverse complement strand
GGATTAGCTCAGCTGGGAGAGCATCTGCCTTACAAGCAGAGGGTCGGCGGTTCGATCCCGTCATCCTCCACCATTTTCAATAAAATCAGGTTGTTTCTACATAATGGATTGATTATTCATCCCATTGAAACACTCAACACGAAAACCTGATGCATAATAGCAACATTATTAACGTCGCGGGGTGGAGCAGTCCGGTAGCTCGTCGGGCTCATAACCCGAAGGTCGCAGGTTCAAATCCTGTCCCCGCAATCTATGGTCCCGTGGTGTAGCGGTTAACATGCCTGCCTGTCACGCAGGAGATCGCGGGTTCGATTCCCGTCGGGACCGCCATTTTTATTGCTTGGCTCAGTAGCTCAGTCGGTAGAGCAAAGGACTGAAAATCCTTGTGTCGGCGGTTCGATTCCGTCCTGAGCCACCATAGTAGTGCCGGTGTAGCTCAACTGGTAGAGCAACTGACTTGTAATCAGTAGGTTGGGGGTTCAAGTCCTCTTGCCGGCACCATGTTTCATCCATATGCGGAGGGGTAGCGAAGTGGCTAAACGCGGCGGACTGTAAATCCGCTCCTTAGGGTTCGGCAGTTCGAATCTGCCCCCCTCCACCATCTTACAGGGGTATAGTTTAAAGGTAGAACAGAGGTCTCCAAAACCTCCAGTGTGGGTTCGAGTCCTACTACCCCTGCCAATTTAAATCTTATAATGGCGGTTGTGGCGAAGTGGTTAACGCACCTGATTGTGGTTCAGGCATTCGTGGGTTCGATTCCCATCAGTCGCCCCATTTTTTAACAAATCATGGTATAATGAATACAACGTTAATGGGCTATAGCCAAGCGGTAAGGCAACGGATTTTGATTCCGTCATGCGAAGGTTCGATCCCTTCTAGCCCAGCCATATGCGAAAGTAGTTCAGTGGTAGAATACAACCTTGCCAAGGTTGGGGTCGCGGGTTCGAATCCCGTCTTTCGCTCCAAAAACGTTGGCGGCATAGCCAAGCGGTAAGGCAGAGGTCTGCAAAACCTTTACCACCGGTTCGATTCCGGTTGCCGCCTCCAACATACATGCCGGTGTGGCGGAATTGGCAGACGCGCACGACTCAAAATCGTGTTCCTCTGGAGTGCCGGTTCGACCCCGGCCACCGGTATCACCAATAGCGAATAAACGCTATTACATCAAGCTTCACACTTAATTGTGTGAAGCTTTTTTGTGTTTTCACCCACTACAAAAAATGTACAAATAATGTGCGAGGGTAGTATGCAATGAGTATAAGGGGAAAATTTATTATCAAGCAGGGATAGAAGTAACTGGTGCGAAAGATAATTCCGTGCTGATTCGTCAGACAAAAACTTATTTTAAAAAGTGCTGCCCATCATTGACAAGTTATTCATCAATCAAGATGAAGGAGAATTAAAACAAAGGATCATACAAAACCAATAAAACATTACGGTCTATTATCTGAGATTAAGGGCGTTAGGATTTCATTTCATACGCTTAGGCATCACACGTCAGAGTATTCATTCATAATTTATTTTAACAGCGATAGTTTAGGGAGCGTTTTCTGTGTTACGGTAAAAATAAAAACGAATGGGTCAAGGAGCGCTAACTCTACCATTCGTTCCGAAAGTAATGATTGGCCAATGATTTCAGATTTCAATATTCATAACATTTAGTTCTGCTTCCGTATAGCCAGCAGAGGATAGTGCAATTTCAATTTCTTCAGCAGCCTTATAATCAAATAATTTAAATTTAGACATTAAAGCGAAAGCATTTTGATTTTCAATTGCCAGGGCAACAGCTTCCACGTCTTGTAGTAACTTCAGGTCTTCAATGTAGAATTGAGCGGTTCGCATCGCTAAATACTCATTCTGTGTAGTTGAACTGTAGAAAAGTCTTGTTAAAGTGGCGATTGCGTTAGGAACGAAAATTTTATTCATAATTACCCCTCCATCATTCTCAATATTCTGTCATTAAGATACTTCAAGTATGAGTCACCATAAAAGTATTGTCAATCTTTAGCTGTTAAGCATTTTTGCTCACCAGATGAAAATAGATCTGTATAAAACAGGCGACTTTTCCAAAGGCAAAAATCATTGCACCGAACCGTAGTAAGCGAAAGAATGAATGTTGCTGAGTTTACGAAACGAACCAACTTACATGTGACATGTTGATTTAAGCTAGATTGCTAGGTCTGGTAGAGCATTCAGTAAATAGCTGATTTTAAAAAAAGCCAGTGTCACAAGCGGCACGATTAAGCCGAATGTTTTAGAGTTTTTTTAGAAAATTCTTTCATTGTTGAGATCCTTTCTGTGTTTGAAATTTTCAAAGGGCTTATGAAACAACAGATCCTTATTGACTGTGAAGAAGGCGTGCTTCCACATTACGCAGCTCTCCGTATGAAACACTATCAGCCACAATTACTTGCAATGTTCTCGTAGCTGTCATTCGTTTGTCTGGATGCTTCATTTGTAGATGCTGTTGTATCGCTCGGAAAAGTTCATTATTTTCTGGACGGTTGGCGTTATAGATTTCTTGTAAACTCTTCGATTTTCCCATGGCTTTTCCTACTTTCCATCAAGTGTGAAATACATATGAAAGCTTATGCGATAATATTCGTATGGTCTATATTTCCGTCTGAGCATGTCTAATTCCTTCTTTTTTCAATTAAATCTTCTTTAAAGAACAGTGAAGTTGCTCCTGATTTTTTTACATGGCGTTAGCTTAGCTGTCTTACTGATTGACGGTTGCCCGTATATGTTGTTATTTATCTTTATCTTTAATACGACCAAAGTAATTCAGAATCATGTTCTGCGTAGGAGTGTGTTATTGTGATGTTATACTATCCTGACGGAAAAGGATATTGTGCGGGGGATGTAAGTGGGAAAATGACCCTGCAGAGCATATCGAAAGTTTTGACACTTGCTCTTGTATTAATGGAAAAAGGGGAGGAATATGTGTTTTCCTATGCAGGCAAAGAACCTACTGGTGACCATTTTAATTCGATTACCAAGTTAGAGACAAACAAGCCATCCAAGCCGTTAAACCCGATGATCAATGCAGGAGCATTGACTGTGACCCACATGATTGCAGGTGACAGTGTGAATGAACGATTCAGGCTTATTTTAGATTTTATCCGAGAATTGATGCAAAATCCCACTATTGAGAATGTGGAGGACTTAATCGAATTGTACTCGAAGCAGTGTGCCAATGAAATGGACAGTCAGGATTTGGCGAGGATAGGCTGTGTGCTGGCCATGAATGGGAAAGATTTGTTGACGGGAAAGCAAATCATCCCCGGGGACATTGCCCGAATTTGCAAGACATTCATGGTTACCTGAGAAACAAATCACTCACTTTCACGGCAAAAAAAGGACCTCTGCACATATGGCAAGGGTCTTAAGGTGATCATAACAAGTTGGATAGGAGAGATACTTTTTTATATAATGCATGTACCTCTTTATTCCGATGTTCCCCGATGTCATTTCTTAGGTGGCCTTCCATATCGGTCATTAAATCAGCTAATTTCAATGCCTTTTGCCTATCGGAAATATTGCTTCGAATGATATATTCATATTTTGAATTGTATTCAGTCAGTGACATTTCTTCCGTCCTCCCATAATATCATTAAAGCTGTCCTCTGTTCCTTCATCAGCAATCCCAATGTACTTAAGTGTAATTTTAGGATGTGAATGATTAAGGATCATTTGTAACTCAGCAAGGTCCTTACTTCGTTTATAGTGCCAGTACCCATACGTTTTCCTCATGGTATGGGTACCAACGCCCTCGATGTCCACCATGTCCGCTGCTTTATTAAGCTGTCTGTAGGCTTGTATCTTGCTAATTGGCTTATCGCCCTTGCGTGAGGGGAATAGCCATTCACCATCGATGGTGGCTATATAGGCTGCCAATTCATTACATACATTATTAAGTTGTATTATTCTTGGCTTTTTTGTTTTGCCTTCCTTGATGATGACCTCCATCTTACCTTTAATGTCCTTTATCTTCAGCGATAATAAATCAGACACACGCAAGCCTGTATTGATGCCTAACAAGAACAATATGTAGTCTCTCTCGCTGCAATGTCTCTTCAGTGACCATTTCATATCATTTAATTTTTCCAATGATCTGATAGGTTGAACGTCAATTAAATGTTCTTTTGGCAAATGAGATCACCCTTATTTCGCGCTAATGGAATCAGTGTTTTGAATGTATACTTTTTATTAATTTAAGAGTAACACTTGAAAAGGATGGAAGTCAATGTGAGGTGTATACTGATATTTTTTGGACTGTCCACTTTTAAGGGTTCGAAGTATTTTAGTTGTTTATTCGTATTAAGGTTGAATAATGGCATTAAAAACTTCTGGAACTTGATATAATGAGTCTATAGGAATATTTTTCTAAACTGATGTTTTGATGGATATTTAATAGATGAATTCATTCATTCATTCATTCATTCTGAATTTATTATGCTTTAACAGCAGGGTTGGGAAACCACCATGAAGAGAGGTTTAGTTATATTGAAAAAGTTACTGCCTTTAATGTCAAGGTTGTTTACTATGGCAATTATGGTTGCGGTTTTTTACTGTATGTTCATGTTCGCAGACTTGGAGAATGAAAAGACAGACAGCGGGAGTCATAACGAGCAATCAGTTAATTTTGAAGAGATGAGCGATCAAGAAGAAATGCCAGCAGGTTCTTTGGTGAACTATTGTAAAGATAGCGCTAATGAGAGTCGCGCCTCCAGTTGGTTTGGTATTGAAGAAAACGTTATGGAACCTAGCGAATATACGGTTGAATGCATTGAACACTTGGAATAGCATCAGAGTTCCTATGGATCACCCGTAAATTTGAAATTCAGGACAACAAGGATATCCGGGACGTCGGGGTTTAGCGCAAAGATAAGGACATATTGACTGAATATTATCGTGAGCGGGGGGACATCCAAAGATTTGGCTGGTTGGCTTAATGGAACGGAGCGGAATTAACGGGGAATTTGAAGTGTTTTGGAAAATAAGTCTTTGCTGAAATGATTGGTGACGAACGGGTACAAGCGGGGGAGGCCTATTTGTTGCATATAGAACATTGAAACTAACCTGTTTGGATCTTAATCAAACAGGTTTTTAGTATGAAAGGAAATCCAATGGAAAAAATGGAATAGAATATAATGAAGAATGAAGGAAAATTTTCCACCCCCATATCTTTTTCTCTTTCTGAAACGTTTATAGGGTAGAGGGTGTTGAAGGAGTGAGAAAAATGATAAATAAGTTAAGGGAAGATATTTCTGAAGAAAAGGATAACGATGCGATTTTGCGTGAAGTCTATCCTGAATTGCTTCGGTTTTGCCGATTCCTGACCCAAAATAATTGGGATGGGGATGATTTGGCACAGGAAACGGTATTGAAGGCAATGCAGGGCTATGGAAAGAAAACCGAGATAACAACGGCTTTATTGAAGACGATAGCCCGCCATTCCTGGATTGATACGATACGAAAAAGGAAAAAAGAATCATTAGACGAACTGTTGGATACCGAACAACAGGGATCAGTTGGGGAAAATGCCTTTGAAACGGTTGAATATATAATAAAGTCACTTACCCCGAAACAAGCCGTTGTGTTCCTGTTAAAGGAAGGATTCCTCTATCGGTCAAAAGAAATCTCAGATTATTTGAACACCACGGAAACGGCTGTAAAGGCAATCTTGAACCGTGTGAAAAAGCGTTTTGACGATGACGTTGAAGAGCGCAAGTTGTCTTGTGTGGAAGATTGGCAGGATGAGGAGGAACAGCGGCTCATGTCCCTGATGACACAGGCTTTAAAAGCCCAGAATCCTGATATCCTCATTAGAAGCATTCCATCTTTCAAATCCCTGAACAGTGAATCGATGATTCCTAAACTGATGAATCGTTCGATTCTTTCCAAATCAAGCTTCACTCCTTCAAACACACTCTCAATGGCCGCATAGCCAATATTATTGTTAGGAGGAAGAAGAGATATGACCACCATTCCATATGTAATTGAGCAATCAGGCAAGGGTGAGCGCTCGTATGATATTTATTCCAGACTTCTAAAAGACCGTATCATCATGATTGGGGAAGAAATCACCGATCATTTAGCCAATAGTGTGGTTGCCCAATTGTTATTCTTGGCAGCAGATGCACCTGAGAAGGAAATTACCATCTTCATAAACAGTCCAGGGGGATCGACCAGTGCCGGTTTCGCCATTTATGATACGATGCAATATATTAAGCCTGATATCCGGACTGTATGTACGGGGATGGCTGCATCATTCGGTGCCATGCTTTTATTGGCGGGTACGAAAGGGAAAAGGTGCGCTTTGCCAAATAGTGAAATCATGCTTCATCAACCGCTTGGTGGGGCGAGGGGGCAAGCCACGGAAATTGAAATTTCTGCCCGAAGGATTTTGAAACTAAAGGATCATATCAATCAAATCATCTCGGAAAGGACTGGGCAGCCTATCGAAAAGGTGGCGAAGGACACAGATCGTGATTACTTCTTAAGCGCAATAGAGGCGAAGGATTACGGTATAATCGATGAAATAATCGTTCAGGATAAGTAATCCTGATAAAAACGCCATCAGTAAACTCAAAAATAAGCTGGATGAAAACGAAAAGAAACTGTCGATATCTATATCGGCAGCTTCTTTTTTACCTTCGATATTACTCCATATATTTATTTACAAATCCCCATACCTCGTTCCAATACTTTTTGGATCCACTAATTTAGCTTCATCTCAATGGCCGCATAGCCAATATTATTGTTAGGAGGAAGAAGAGATATGACCACCATTCCATATGTGTGAAAAAATAGAAGGGTGCCAAGGGTGACTATTGAAATCTGAAACTACTGAAATTCTTTTTGAAAAGGGCTGAGAAAAGGATTTTGGATGTCTTCCTTTTCTGGATAGTCCATCCATTTAATATGTTAAAATAAATATTATCTAACATTATCAATATCTTGAGGAAGTTTCAATGAAGAAAACGCAAAAGGTTTTACTTATTAGTGGAATCTTTGTTGTGGCATTATTCGGGTTGGGGATTGCTTCCTTTAAAATCATGGAAAACTCCAATCATTACGAAAAAGCACAACTGGAGATCGAAGCCAGGGAAACCAAAGAACAAATTGAAAGAGAAAGAGAGGATGTTAAAATCACAGCCCAAAGGGAAGCGAAAGCTAAAGCGGCGGAACTTGAAGCGAAAACAGCGATATATGCTGGGATTGAATTTGAAACAGGACTTGATGAAGACTCAACCGAAACGGAAGTCATGGACGTCATGCATAAAATGACTCATCAAAAAGTTCGATCGCAAGATAAATGGGGAGCTATACCAATGTCCCCTAAGATTATAGAAGAGGTTTATAAAATAGTGGATTTAAGTGATTTTCAGTATAGAGATAGATTGCTCGGCATTGCTGCCAGGTGGGGGGACTTTAATTTTAGCACGATCGTTCAGGACCATAACTTCTTTTGGAAAGCCAAAGAAGGCACCGTTGGAAAAGCCCATGGCACATTAAGTGCGGCAGAAGAGATTGAATTCATTGAAGTGAATTTTAAGTGAGGCCATTTGCAGGGAAGTATTGAATATATCAGAGGGCGAGTTGATAAGACCTGTTCAATAAAGAAAACACTTAAACCTCCTGCAATAAGGCCAGTTCCTCAGGAGGTTTGAGTGTTTACCATTCAACTCAGTCATTCGCTTATGGGGAAGTCAAGCAATGGAATTTTTCACTCCATACAGGAGTTTTATTTCTTAATAACAAGTTTGCTTGACTCGTTCTCCTTGTTTACGGGTACGTCTTTACCTACTGTGACCCTGCGAACGACGCGGTGCTGATCCCCGTAATCGGCAATAGCGTAATGCTGCGTGGCTAGGTTATCCCAAATGACCACGTCCCCTTCACTCCATTGCCAACGCACGGTATTTTCTAAGCGAGTGACGTATGAATCGAAGATACTTAATAATCTTTCAGATTCACTTGTTGTATATCCTTCCACTCTTCCAGCAAAGCCACCTAATAACAAATGCCTTTTTCCGGTTTCTGCGTGCACATGAACGACTGGGTGCCTTGTTTTATAAATGGTCGATTCGAATATATCACGATATTTCTTTTTAACCTCATCATCAATGTTTTCGGCTGGTTTGAATTGTGCATAATCATATTCATTTGTATGGATCGCCCATAGTCCATCCGCTAATTTCTTCAATCCATCCGGCAGGTCCTCATATGCTTTATTGGTATTTGCCCAAACTGTATCCCCGCCAACATCAGGGATGGTTACACCTCTTAAAACAGAGTATTTAGGAACTTCTGGTACAAAAGTGACATCAGTATGCCAATGGTTTGCTTTAGCACCTCGTTCGGAATCAAGTTCGAAGATATAGTTAGTATTGTCTTTGACCGGTACTGTAGGATGTGCATAAGGTTCACCCAATAGTTTTGCAAATGCTTCTTGGGTGGCATCGTCCAAATGGTTTTGACCTTTGAAGAATACGACTTTATGATCGTTTAACGCTTGTTTGATTTCACTTAAAATAGCTAAATCCAAGGCTCCGCTTAATTGGACACCTTGAATTTCCGCTCCAATTCTTCCTGTTACGGGTACCACTTTTAATTGTTGTGTTTTAGTTTCCGTCATAATCAATCTCCTCCTGTAAGGTATGTTTTTTTATTTTTTAAAGGCTTCATCAATGTATTCATTGTGGATCTGGTTTTTAAAATTAAATGATTTCTTGATATAACCCACACCAGCTAAAGTATTGATTGATTCTTGTTGTGCTTTGATGGCATCTTCGGTAAAGAAGATATTTGGTTCTTCGGCCGTTATTATTGTCCTGACTGTGCTCACAGGCAATTTAGTTTCTTTGGAATAAATTTCAGATGCTTCATCTGGATTTTCAATTTGCCAATCGGCAGCTTTTTTATAAACCTTTAAATAGGCCTCTACAATTTCTGGATGTGCTTTTGCAAATCCGTTACGTGCAATGATTGCACCGGGAGCCAATATTTTTCCCTTTACATTAAGTGCGACTGCATTCCCTTTTTCAATATTATTAAGGTAATAAGGGTTCCATATCGCCCAGGCGTCCAATTGTTTGGTTTCAAAAGCGGATTGAGCATCATCCGGTTGTAAATTGATGAGTTTAATATCATCAGTCGTTAAACCATGTGCTTTCAATGCCTTGATTAAATAAACATGACCTGTTGTCCCGGAGGCAACACCGACCGTTTTTCCCTTTAAGTCTTCAATTTGCTTTATGTCACCTTCTGGCTGAGCCAGGATCCGGACAGATGACTCACCTCGACCTGTTTGTGCAATCACTTCAAATGGCAGATTCTTATCAATTCCGGCAATCAGTGCACCATCCCCTAAAAAAGATAGGTCGACCCGATTGGAAGCGAGGGATTCCAAAAGCGGGGGGCCACTCGGGAATTCACTCCACACGATTTGGGCATCCAGTTTAGAAAACTCTTCGTCGAATAATCCCTTTTCCTTTGCAATGACCAATGGCCCCATCTTGCCATTTAAGGCAATATGAACTTTAAGTGGATCGCTTTTCCCCGAAGCTTTGCCGGCATCGGAATTACAACCTGCCAATACAGCAATGCTAATGATGGCAAGTAATACTGCAGTTAACTTGTTACGATATTCCTTCATGAATTCCCTCCTTTTTTATTACACTTACCACATCTGGATAGTCAGATTAATAAAAAAAAGAGATTCAACGAAGAGTATGTCGGGGTACTCTTCATTGAATCTCCGGTAGTCCAGTTGATTCACATGACCTTTAATTGGTTTTTTGTGATGCGGATTTGTGTATGAATGCATCTTAACAGCTGTTAGAATAATCTGTCAATTATTTTTTGATTAATCCGATAAAATAAATTGGTATTATTTGTTGATTATAAATAATCGATAAGTTAATATAAAATGAAATATTGAATCGACTAGTTAACTAGAGATTCAGCAAAGGGACAATATGTGCCTTATTGCTGGATCTCTATTTTTTTTATTTGAGAAAGGGTGAGGATATTGGTAGCGACGTTAGAAATTAATCATGTAAGCAAAACATTTAAGAATGATAATGAAAGTGTCCATGTTTTGGATAATTTAAATCTGAGCGTCAAAAATGGTGAGTTCGTCACCATCATTGGTCCGAGTGGATGCGGGAAAAGCACATTATTAAAGCTGATCGCAGGACTTGATTCAGACTTTGACGGCGAGATCATTGCAGGTGATCATGCGGTTAGCGCCCCTTCTAAAGACCGTGGTTTCATTTTTCAGGAGCACCGCTTATTTCCATGGCTAAACGTTGAGAAAAATATTGCAGGTAACCTTCCATTAAAAAAACCGGACATTAGAAAAAGGGTGGATGATTTAATTTCACTTGTTAAGCTAAAAGGATTTGAAAAGGGATATCCACGCCAATTATCCGGTGGAATGTCGCAGCGTGTTGCCATTGCGAGGGCCTTATTACGTAATCCTGAAGTTTTATTGCTGGATGAGCCATTCGGTGCATTGGATGCTTTCACGCGAACGCATCTTCAAGAGGCTTTGCTAGAAATATGGGAGAAGAATATGACAACGATGGTGCTTGTCACCCATGATATTGATGAATCCATCTTTTTATCGAGCAAAGTGGTAGTCATGGAGGCAAAGCCTGGACGGATTAAAGCTATCGTTCCAATTGATTTACCATATCCAAGAAAACGAACAAGCAAAGCGTTTCAGGAATTCAGGACCGTCATTTTAACCCAACTTGATCATCATCCTGAAGAAAGGGAAGATTGGAGCATTTAATTAATTTTTGAAAAAAGGAAGGATGAAAAATATGTCTACAGAGACCGTTGCTCAAAACAAGCCGCTTGTCATAAGGAAAACGAAAAAACAATCCAAACTTGCCAAATCAGCATTGCGGGGTTCGTTCCTTCCCGTTGTCGTGTTGATTGCATGGCAATCATTAGGTTCGGTTGGCATCCTGCCTGCCCAATTATTCTCATCACCTTTATTGATCGTCACGACTTTCATTGATCTCGTTCAGTCAGGGGAAATGGGCATGCATTTACAAATCAGTTTAACGCGGGCTCTTCTTGGCTTTGCATTAGGTGGTTTTTTAGGCTTATTGCTAGGAGTCATCGTTGGCATGCAAAAAAAATCCGAAGAATATCTTAACCCAAGCATTCAAATGTTACGAACAGTTCCATTACTTGCGATTACCCCTTTATTCATTATGTGGTTCGGGTTTGGTGAACTATCCAAAGTGCTGCTTATTGCTTTAGGTGCTTTTTTTCCTCTATATTTACAAACCTTTTTGGGCCTTCGGAATGTGGATAAAAAACTATACGATGTTGCCCGAATCTTAGAGTTTGGCCGTCTGGAGCAAATAACGAAGCTGATGATTCCGGCAGCTTTACCGAACATATTGCTTGGTATCCGTTTAGCCTTAAGTGCTGCTTGGATGTGCCTGGTCGTAGCTGAATTATTGGGTGCGGATAGAGGAGTGGGCTTCATGATCCAGGATGCCCGTTCATTCATGCAAACGGACGTCGTATTCGTAGGCATCATCATTTTTGCCCTCGCTGGCAAAATCTCCGATTCGTTTGTCCGCTTATTAGAAAATCATTTACTGAAATGGCAAGATAGTTTTAAAGCCTAATTGAAAAGGATGACCGCCCGGTTTTGGGAGGTCATCCTTTTTCTTGTTTGGTAATGTATGTTTAATCTATTTCTCTATGTAAGGGCAAATAAATAGTGAAGGATGTTCCTTTGTTCAATTCGCTCTGCACCACGATTTTCCCTTTGTATTTTTGAACGATGGAATAACAAACGGTCAGGCCGATACCAGTTCCCCTATCTTTAAGCGAATAGAATGGGGTGCCGAGTATTTCAAGCTGTTCTTTGGAAAGACCTATTCCTGTATCCGTTATTCGGATTTTTGCCATAGTGCGTTCCTTCTCTGTTTCCACCTTGATGAAACCGGGATTGTTCATCGACTCAATTCCATTTTTCATGATATTGACCAGTATCTGTTTAAGCTCGATCGGATTCATATTGATTTGTAGGTCATCACGGAAATCAAGTTGAAAGCCTATGTTTCGATTATTGGCGAAACTGGATAATAGATCGGAAATCTTTTGGATTTCATAATTTAAAGGAATGACCTGAATATTATCCGTTTGCGGTTTTGCCAAAGACAAATAGTCATTGATTATCACTTGTGTATATTCAAGTTCTGTAAGCATGGTCTGCACATAAAATTTTTCCGTCTCATTCAGTTCCTTCTCTTGATCTAATAACTGGGCAAACCCCTTCACGACTGTAATGGGATTTCGTATCTCATGTGCAATGGTGGCTGCTAGCTGACCGACTGAGTTCAATTGCTTGGCCTGTTGGATCTCCTTATGGAATGCATTAGTGGATTCCATCCTATTGTTGGTTCCTATGAACACAAATACCAATATGATTTGTATAGCGATGAAATTAATCGTATTGCCGAAACTATCCAAAGAAACATACTCATAAGTGTATTTAAGATCCGTTTGCGAAATGATCAAGATGGAAGCAGGACCTAATATGATATTTAAAGCGGCGACAATATAAAATCCGATTTTATCAAAGAGAAAAATGGGAATCAAGGGTGCTATAGCAAAAAAAGCCAGCATAATTGCGGTATCTGGAAAAATCCAGAATTTGCTATATATATAAACAGTAATTAAAGAAATGAATAGGGTTTTATAGAAATTGACTTCTGTTTTTAAGAAAAACAACAGAGAGATTATCATCCCCGATATTAAAATGACCTGAAATGTCATATCGTAGGGGTTATCTTTCCAACTTATAGGTGATATGGAAATCCCAACTAATAGTAAAAAGGATATCATTGCCATGAATGCCTTCAGTATAAATCGGTGTTTGTTTTGATAATATTGATAATTTTTTAACATAATTCCCCTTAATATAAATATTCTGTTTGTTTAATAGTAATCTGATACTAGTTTTTTGTAAATCAGAAAAAAATAGATCTTGTCAACATATGTAACAAATCCTTCCAGATCAAGCAGATATGGATGATGGGGAGGCGAATGGAATGGGTTCATGGAATTGGATTGAGCATAACGAACTACACGAAGGACTTGCAAGTAATTTGTTTCATGGGGGTTTTTACCCATTTTAACTAATATATTATTTCTTTACACTATATTTGCTGTAGATTCACATTCCCCTTCTAAAATGGTGGTAATAATAGGAAGGGGATAGGGGAAAATGAAAACGAATATAAAGAAATTCGGTTTATGCATGATGAGTGCGGCTTTTATATTGCAGGCTACTTCCATGGGGACCTCAGCAGCAAATGAAGATCATTCGAATTCATCTATTTATGAGAAGAAAATTGTGAATATCGCACATCGAGGAGCTTCCGGTTATGCTCCTGAACATACCATACCCGCATATCAATTGGGAGAACAAATGAAAGGCGACTACATAGAAATCGATCTTCAGATGACAAAGGATGGAAGATTGATAGCGATGCATGATGAAAAGGTGGATCGTACAACGAATGGTACAGGTCTAGTGAAAGACTTAACTCTGGCAGAAATCAAAAAACTCGATGCCGGTACATGGTTCAATGAAAAATATCCGCAATTGGCAAAAAAGAAATATGAAGGGGTAACGGTACCCACTCTTGAAGAAGTCTTTATGAAATTCGGCAGGCAGGCCAATTACTATATTGAAACAAAGTCTCCTGATGTATATCCAGGAATGGAAGAAGAACTTCTGCAAGTTCTGAAAGAAAATAAAATGGTGGATTCAAAAGGCCGTACCAAAAATGTACTTATACAATCGTTCAGTCAAGAAAGCCTTTTGAAGGTTCATGACATGAATCCAAATTTACCGCTTGTGCAGCTTTTTTCTTATAAGAACCAAGCAACCATTTCTGATGAAGAATTGGAATCCATTAATGAATATGCCATTGGAGTGGGTCCGAACTTCAATAAGGTGGACGGACAATATGTGAAGATGGTTCGAAATCATGACCTTCAATTCCATCCCTATACAGTAAATGAAAGAGCGGACATGAAAAAAGCTCTAGAATGGGGTGCAACGGGGCTGTTTACGAATTATCCCGATGTATTTAACGAGGTTCTTAGAGAGTATAAGCATGAAAAGCACAATGACAATGTGAATTTATAAGGTTACTAAATAGGTGTTTCATAGGTGAGCCCCGGTTTTCCGGGGCTTTTTTTATATGAACCGGATTCAACTTAATGAAGGGCAATTAATCCTTGGGAGAATTAAGTGTTCATAGGCTTAGTAAACTTTGTTGGCGGTTATATCAAGAATACCTTAGGAGGTTGATTATGAAGGCTGTAACTTTTCAAGGTGCAAAAGACATATAGGTAAAACAAGTAGAAGATCCGAAATTTCAGCAAAAGGATGAAGCTTATCAAATCTTTTATGGTCACGAAGATGAATTCATTGATTGGTGCTAAACTCCTAATGGGAAGGTGATTTTAAAAAACAATGCATCGATCTGCATGGGCTTTTTTATTAGGGACACAAATAGATTGAAATTATTGTTATATTATGGATATCGTATAAAAAAGGTGAAAAAAGATGAATGATCATTATGCGCGTGAACTGAAGAATATCAGGATTACACTGATTTTCTTGACTATTATCGTTGCTTTTGTTTCAGGTGGATCCGGGAATGTGACGATTGATCCTATGAATGATGGAGGGTATAATGTGTATCCTCAGGCCAGTTATTCCAATATGGTCGATGGGAAATGGACTTTTTGGCGTGTTGACTGGCAGTACAGATTTAAGCGGAGATGAAACATTCAAAATCTATTATTATGATAGGGAAAAAGATGAGTTGATCTTCAAAAAAGCAAAGATGCTAAGTGATCTTGAATAAGGGTTATTAGTAAGGCAATGAAGTATTATATTATATAATGATAGTAAATAAAAGGAGGGTGTTCAGATGGTATTTAATTCGGCAGCGGAACTTTGTGATGGGATTGAGGTAATGTACCCTTCCTTTCACGTCCAAATGACGATAGAAATCGTCGATAAGAGATTTGGGCCTGTAAGGGCGGAAGCAGAGATTGCCATCAAGCCTGTCAAGTCAAAGGAATATCTAGAAGTATTTGTGGAAGAACTGGAATCGGAGCATATTTTTGCTGATGAAAATGGCAGTATATATGGCAGCTTCGGCATCGATCAAAGCATCCAGATTTATGATGAAGTCCTAACTACCATTCCATTCGAAGAGTTAATCGGAAAAGAAAACTGGAAAGATGTGGTGGGTGTATCCATCACGGAGGATATGCTAAAAGAACAGCTGGAAAAAGCCCTCAATGATTATCAATTCAGTGATTTGAGCGGAAAATATAAATTCAGGAAAAGATGCACGATTACTGAACTCCAATTTTTGAAGTAAAAAAAAATGGAGAAGGTAAAAAGCCTTCTCTATTTTCATTATTCTTGGATCATATTAAAGCTGTTTTGGTTAGCATAACAAGCCTTCTTTCTTCGTATTCGGTCCCATCTATCCATATCAGGTAAACCCTATACACTCCTTATTCTCGTCCTTTAACTAAGAACATCTTCGCATTATGTTTACATCAGATAAAAGTAAGTTCGGCATTGGTTAAAAACATATTCCCATCAAATATCTATTATTAAAAAAATCCACTTTTTTGAATGCGATGGTAAGTATGAATGAAATCGCATCAGACTGTGAAATATGGTTCTATATTTTTCATCATTTGTTAGATATATTGAATGTAAGGCACTAAAAAAGCACAGGAGTTAGCCCCTGTGCCACGAAATTATTTATAAACCTTACTTGGGATTTTTACTGCAGGGCGGCCAAATGCATAAGGAGCTACTTCATATTCCTGGAATACGAGATAGATCCCCCCATTTGTATAATAGAACTGTGAATCCTTATTGACGGGAACATCGCTCTGTTTTTTAACATAAAAACTATCTCTTTTCCTCATGTAGTCAAAAGCATATTTCTGCACCTTCGTATATTTCACTTTGGATGTGAGGATTTCACTGATTTTCACCTGTTTACCGGAAGACACTTTAAAATTATAGGATGTTGTGTATCCCATTCCATGAGCTCCACCGCTATAGGAGTAATCGTCAATAAGAATGCTTAGCTTTTCATCCTGGTTGAATTTCACTTTATACGAAATACTGTAACTATACTGGCAAGTGTATGGGGATTCTTTGCACCATTCCTCATTTTTATCTTTTTCCCTATCCTTTTTTGCTTGCAGATAAAAGGAATAGGCATCCTTGGCATGCTTAGTTAACACCTGATTAATTTTATCCTGAGCTGCTTTATTTTTTAGTCCTGATACTTGCGGATACGACAAGTCACTAATATTTTTATACTTTTTCTTGGTTATCTTCACATTGCTAAATTTTAAATATTTAGTAGATACATAGGCTTTTTTTCCATTGTACCGAATTTCCGACCAGCCGGATTTTGTTTTCGAATAAACGGTTACGGCTTTCCCTTTCTCCAACGATCCTACTTTTTTATAGCTGGTGCCGGGACCACTTCTAACAGATAAAGGGGAATTCTTCGTGTTTACCGTTGCGTTTTCTGTAGTGGCTGCGGAGACAAAGTCGATTTTTATCAGTAAAAAAGAGATGCATGTAAAAGTTAATGCGACAGCAAGGAAAATCTTAGTGAAATTCTTGGATAGCATTCAATTACCACCTTTGTATAATTTTTACATTACCTATTATATAAGTTGGTGGATCAAATAGAAAGTTAATTTTATAATTCAAAAGCTAAAGAGGAGAAAGAAATGAAAATTGGTTTAGTACGGCATTTTAAGGTGGCACATGAATTCCCTACTGGGAAATCTGTGACGGCGGATGATATGAAGCAATGGTTTGTGGACTATGATGCAGCGGATATTATTTATGGAACGACTTTACTTGGCGTGGAGGAATGGCAGGAATGTTATTGCAGTGATATGTCGAGAGCTGTCAAGACAGCGGAACATATTTATCCAGGTACGGTTCATCGGATGGAGGAGCTGCGGGAAATACCTTCTCCCCCTCTCAAAGGGAAGGTGAAGCTGCCGTTCATCCTTTGGGCCATCTGGATTCGCTGCTGCTCGCTGTTCAACAAGGAGACAAGGGCGGAAATTAAGATCGCCGAACGAAGGATCAATAAAGTATTGGATGAAGTTTTTGCAAAGGGGGAAAGGGATGTTCTGATCGTGAGTCATGCCGCCCTAATGGTTTATATGAGGAAAGAGCTGATCCGACGGGGGTTCACCGGTCCAAAATTCAAGATTGCCGGTAATGGAAAGCTGTATGTATTCGAAAGATGATAAGTCAAAAATATAGGGTTTCCCGCCATAGAAGGTAAGTCTGGTATATTGAACATTTTGCTTAAGAAAGATGCAGGCCTTTTCCGATTAGTTATTCTTTTTCCGTTGGTTGTGGTTTATTATTGTAATAGTGTAATTTTTACGAATTCAATAATAGGGAAAGAGGTTGGACAATTTGGTGAAGGCAGTTTTTTTTGATTTAGATGATACATTACTATGGGATCAGAAAAGTGTAAAAGAGGCTTTTGTGGCCACATGTGAAGTGGCTAAGGAGAAATATGATTTAAATGTCGACGAGTTTGAAGAAGCGGTTCGGAAGGAAGCGCGTGAGCTTTATTCTTCTTACGATACCTATGGATTTACACAAATGATCGGAATCAACCCATTTGAAGGACTGTGGGGAAATTTTCAGGATGATCATGATGAATTCCGGAAGATGGCCGTGATTGCACCAAATTATCGGAAAGAAGCATGGACGAGAGGCTTGAAGGCATTAGGGATCGATGACCCGGCATTTGGGCTCGAACTGGCAGAACGTTTCCCTGCAGAGAGACGTAAAAAGCCATTTATTTATGAAGAATCATTCCGTGTGTTAGATGAATTAAAAGGGAAGTACAAAATGCTATTGTTGACAAACGGTTCTCCTGAACTCCAAAATACTAAACTTGAAATTACACCTGAACTAGTTCCTTATTTCGATCAAATCGTCATTTCTGGAGCTTTTGGACGAGGTAAACCGGATGCCTCCATTTTTGAGCATGCTTTGGAGATCATGGAACTTGATAAGGATGAAGTATTGATGGTCGGCGATAATTTAATGACGGATATCCTTGGAGCATCACGGGTAGGTATAAAGTCGGTTTGGATAAATCGCCATGATAAGGAACGGAATGAAGTGCTTCCAACCTATGAAATCAAGCATTTAGAGGAGCTTTTCCCAATCCTTGAGAGCCTGGAAAATTAATTGGTGATCCTTCTCCAAGTAACGAATTTGGAGAGAGTGACCTAAAGTATTAGGACTTTCAAATTATATACAGAATGAAAAGGGTGATATATAGTTACCCTGTAATCAATTAAATTATTCAGACTAGGGGTGTCCAATAACAGTTGGGCTGAGAGAGAAGCGCTTATGCTTCTTAACCCTCAGGACCTGATCTGGTTCATACCAGCGTGGGGAAGTTAGAATCTACTAAACAATGACATTTCATTTGGTCATTTCTGTAGTCATACTAACGTTAGCCGGGTCTTAAATATGAGATCCGGTTTTTTCGTGCGAAATGGATTGGATTTTGTCCTTTTTAAATGAACTTAAAAAGGAGAAATGAAATCATGATGAGTAATTCAGTAAATGACATGAACGTTTCAATTATGTCCAGTTTTGCCGGGAGTAAAAAAGTGTATGTTGAGGGATCGAGACCTGATATTAAAGTACCTATGCGTGAAATTAAACTAAGTCCCACTACAGGTGCATTCGGCGAAGAGGAGAATCCGCCTTTGCGGGTTTATGACACAAGCGGTTCATATACGGATTCAGAATATCCCATTGATATTCATAAAGGCCTTGCCCCGATTAGACGCAATTGGGTCTTGGAACGTGAAGACGTTGAAGAGTATGAAGGACGTGAAATAAAACCCGAAGATAATGGGTATAAAAAAGTGGAGTCACAATCCAAAGCTGAAATTTTTCCGGGATTGAAAAGAAAGCCATTGCGCGCAATGAAAGGGAAAAACGTAACCCAGCTTCATTATGCCCGTAAAGGTATCATCACCCCAGAAATGGAGTTCATTTCAATCAGGGAAAATGTTGCCCCTGAGTTTGTAAGAGAAGAGGTAGCTAGCGGTAGGGCGATCATTCCGGCAAATATTAACCATCCTGAAAGTGAGCCAATGATCATCGGACGTAATTTTCATGTGAAAATAAATGCGAATATAGGAAACTCAGCTGTTAGTTCATCGATCGAAGATGAAGTGGAGAAAATGACTTGGGCTACACGTTGGGGAGCCGACAACATAATGGATTTATCCACCGGAAAGAATATTCACACGACCCGGGAATGGATTATCAGGAATTCACCAGTGCCAGTTGGGACGGTTCCAATATATCAAGCATTGGAAAAAGTGAATGGAGTCGCGGAAGATTTAAATTGGGAAGTTTTTCGGGATACATTAATCGAGCAGGCCGAGCAAGGTGTCGATTACTTCACCATACACGCTGGTGTGCTTTTGCGGTACATCCCTTTAACAGCAAAGCGAGTTACGGGAATTGTTTCACGAGGGGGGTCCATCATGGCACAATGGTGCTTGGCCCACCACCAAGAAAGCTTCCTCTATACTCACTTTGAAGAGATTTGTGAAATCATGAAGGCATATGATGTTTCTTTCTCATTAGGTGACGGCCTCCGTCCTGGATCCATTGCAGATGCAAACGATGAGGCGCAATTTGCTGAATTGGAAACACTGGGGGAACTGACGAAGATTGCTTGGAAGCACGATGTTCAAGTCATGGTGGAAGGACCCGGTCACGTACCGATGCATTTGATTAAAGAAAATATGGATAAGCAGCTGGAAGTCTGTCAAGAAGCTCCATTCTATACCTTAGGACCTTTAACAACGGATATAGCTCCTGGATACGATCATATTACTTCTGCGATTGGTGCTGCAATGATTGGATGGTTTGGAACTGCCATGTTATGTTATGTGACACCGAAAGAGCATTTGGGACTTCCGAATAAAGAGGATGTTCGAGTAGGGGTCATTACTTATAAAATTGCAGCCCACGCAGCTGACCTTGCAAAGGGCCATAAGGATGCACAAAAACGGGATGATGCCCTTTCGAAGGCTAGATTCGAATTTCGTTGGAGAGATCAGTTCAATCTTTCTCTCGACCCTGAAAGGGCGGTTGAATATCACGACGAAACTCTTCCGGCTGAAGGTGCCAAAACAGCCCATTTCTGTTCAATGTGCGGACCTAAATTCTGCAGTATGAGAATCTCCCAGGACATCCGTGATTTGGCAAAAGAAAAGGGCCTGGGTTTTGAGTCGGTAATCGATGAAGGGCTTAAAGAAAAAGCGAATGAATTTAGGAAAACGGACGGAGAAATCTATCAATGATTCGGACGAAAGGGAGAATTCGATGAATCGGGTAATCCAGATAAAAGTTGAAATGAAACAGTTGGAAACTCAATTGGAACAGCTAAAAAGAGAGCTGAACATTTTTCGGGAGAATTGTAATCATGAATTTGTAAAAAATGATTATAGTCAACAATGTACAAAGTGCTACTTAATCGAAAGTCTGCAATGGTAGTGATTCCTTAATCGTCCTTTCGTTATCGGAATTAATCCCTTAATCATGTGGGGCATTCAATCATAAAGTCAACATGATTAAGGGGATATTTCATTACAAAATTTAATCTTAGGAAATGAGCACCCAATGCTGCTTTTTTTGCATTGAATTGTGCGAACATCACTGCGATATCTTCGCGGATGCATTGACCCATGATCTGGCTGCAAGCAACTAATCCTGCATTAATATCGATTGATACTGAAGCAGAGATTTCAGGATCTTGAAGACGTGCCCCAACGGGAATATCCTCTAAATTAGCTTTAGGCCTTTCAGGTGGTGATGGAGGCAGTCCTACGTTATTTTCTTTTAATAATAATTCAATTTGGTCATTTTCCTGTTTCCCTTGATTTATCACTTCTACAAGTAATTTATGCAGGTCCTTGTCACCAGTGTGATTGAGCATTGTTTGATGACATGCAATTAACCCTTTTGTTGTTGTTAGAAATGCCCATGTACCAAATACCTCTCCGTAATGCATAGGCTCTTCTTTTGGGTTTCCGCTTAAAATTCCCATAACCATCCTCCTTGAACTATTTTACGCATTTAAGTTACCCTGTACTAATCCTGAATCCATGAGTTAATGTTTGGAAATGTTAGAGGGTAATTTAGCCTTTTATTCCTTGTAGCCATTCTTGATAACATTCATCACAGAGCATTTCATTTCTATCCGTGTCAGTAACTTGAAATGTTACGACATGGATTTTTTTTTCTTCCGTGTCATCAGTACAATAGAAGCATTTATGAGTCATTTGAAATCCTCCCATACATATAAAGTGTTTATAGTTTAGAACATCAGGCTTTTTTTATACAGACAACATGATGTAGGGCGGAAGAGTTTAAATTGAATAATCCTGTTGGTTTTTAACATACTAAGCTTGTTCACATCATTGATGAAACGAGGAGGGAAATAAAATGCAAAATCAAAATCAACAAGGTCAAGTACACCAGAACATGCAAACGGGTGCTATTCCCCCACAAATGAATCACGGTGGTCACGAAGTATTCGATGTACATGAAGTGTTGTCGGGAACGATTGGAACTTTAAACACTTACATGCTTTTGCGTCAGCATGCTCAGGATCAGGAATTGATGGACATTCTGGATCGTCAATATCAGTTCATCCAAGATGAATATAATATTTCATTGGAGTGCTTCCAAACGGGTCAAGATCCTTCTAAACCAACCCAGAGCTACAAAATGAATCAAGGTAATGATTTTATATATGGATTGACACCAACCCAGCCAAAGAAACCTTTGCAATCCGTGTCGGAAATTACAGATGAGTGCATTGCAGGCTTGATGCTTGGAGCTGTTAAGTCTGCAGCATCCATGAAAGCGATGGCAGCGCTTGAAATAACGAATCCGGTGGTTCGCCGTGTGTTTGCAGATTCCGTTCCGAACTGCATTGAAATGGCATATGAGATTTCGTTATATCAAAACAAACATCATTACTACCAAGTTCCACAGCTTGCACAGCAGGATATGCAACAAATGATGAATTCATATGCACCCGCACAAGGAAATAACAACATAAGTCATTAAATGACATGGTTTTTGGATTCCTTTGTCAAACAGAAAGAAGGGGTAGGACAAATTGTCCTATCCCTTCTTTATCATTGTTTCATCTGATTTATTTCCTGAATGCATTCCTGGACGAGGGTTACAGCCTGACTCATGGTGGCTCCTCCGCCAAATGCTGCGGTCACACCAATGGCTTCAAGAATGTCTTGTTCGGAACAGCCTTGATCAAGACATCCTTTAGTATGATAGATAATACAATATTCATCTTGCGAATATAAGCTTATTCCTAGTGCGATAAGCTGTTTTTCTTTCTTGGATAATTGTCCTTCTTTAAAGCACTCTTCCGTAAACGAATTGAATTTCTCAGCTAAATCAGGCATTTTATGCGTAAAGGCACCGATTCCAGCTTTATAATCACGAAGAGCATTTTCAGTAGAATTGTTAGCTTCAAATTCCATTTTCCATTCAGCTCCATCCTAAATTTTTTTCATCAAAAATTAGTATGAGCTAAACAATGAACGATTAAACAGAAACACAGGAGTTTACCGAAGTAATCATAGAACCGTCCTTCCTACAAGGCAAGTGATCCATTAGGCCGGGTGGCTTTGAACCATTGATAGCATAGGATGCAGATAAGTGTAACGTCGATGGCATCACCGGCATAGTACATTAACATTCCTCCATTTTCCGCTTGGAGGATGGGCAAAAATATATTTAGAAAGGATATCATGGCCGGCCAGTGAAATTGTAAATACGATAGCTCGAAACATGAAGCTGAACCTGTGGGGCGCAGGGTCCATATAAATCATAGACGCAGTGAATAGATAACCCGCTATGAACACGTGAAAATGCACTAATGCATGTAGAAGGGCACTTTGATGCATCAACCCATATAACCCAGTCGTATAAAGTATCCAGAGTCCCCCAATATTTAGCGCGGAAGCAATGGTTGGATTACTTAAAATGCGCAGCGGCCAACTTTTCAACAACTTTGAAAGGCGTCTTGCTGATTGTACATCAAGTGTTCGCAGTGCAAGAGTAATGGGAGCAGCAAGCACGAGTAGGATGGGTGCAATCATTCCAAGCAGTAAATGACCAACCATATGCGCAGTGAAGTCCATATGCGCGCGATTGTCTATGGGGCCAATGATTGCAGAAGCTGCACAGATGATGCCAAGGATCCATAAGAACGTACGGTATAAGGGCCATTTTTGATAGCGGCGGCTCGAAATTACGACAGCTGCAATATAGATCACTATAATAAGCGCGGGTAGAATTAATAAAATCGATTCAAAGAGAGCTCCATTATCATTTTGAATATGACCATTACTGTGCATAGCGGCCTTCTGCTTTCATTTTAAGTAAGCTGCGCCGAGTTCGAATGATAAGGGAAATGCCGATCAAAATCATGACAGTGGCTGCAATGTTCCAAATCAAGTCGTATGGGAGAATATCGACATTGTAACGGATCTGATGAAGACGCATGAGCTTGTGCTGGATGGTACCGTCATCTAACTGAAAAGAACCTGCCCCTAGCAATACTCCCCCTGTCCACCTTTTCAGCCATAAACCCTTTCGGCGGCGAAGGTCAGCGAACATGAACAAAGACCCGACAGTCGCGAACCAGCTTAGAGCATGAAATAAACCATCCGAGACAAGCCCAATATTGGATGTGGACTTGTCATAGAAGTGATGCCAATGCAATAGCTGATGAAAGATGGCCTCATCGATGAATGCAACCAGTCCGATCCCGAATAGAAAACCTGACCATAGATTACGAGCGGAATAAGTATAGCGGATTTTTGAAATAGATTGATCTTTTTGATTTCTGGGCTTGAAATCCATTTTCCTTCCTCCTTTTAGTTTTCTTAGATATAGTATTTTTTCCTTTATTTGGTTCTTTGTACTTTACCCAGTATTGTAAGGTTATAGACAGGGGAAATGGACCTTTAATAACACTTATTTATTGAGACGGTCATGAATTTAGATATTCCTTAGCTTTCAGTTCAGTTATCTTTTTTAACCACATAACAATTTTTTCTAATTCCTGTTCGTTATAACTGAAATCATGTTTCAAGGATGGGCAAGCGGGTAAAAAAAACCGTATTATATAAAAAACCTACTACAATAAAAGGAGGAGTTAATATGTTTCGTCATCAAAAAGAATTGCAATTTGAAGTTAAGGTAGATCGACCAGATCCGATGCTGGCCCGTCAAATCCAGGAAGTTTTAGGTGGACAGTTTGGGGAAATGACTGTCATGATGCAATATCTTTTCCAAGGTTTTAACTGTCGGGGAGAAGAAAAATATAAAGATATGCTGATGGATATTGGTACAGAGGAAATTGGACATGTAGAAATGCTTTGTACGCTCATTAGTCAATTGCTTGATGGCGCTTCTCCGGAAGATCAGGCAGAAGCCGCAAAAGACCCTGCTATAGCAGCGATCATGGGTGGAATCAATCCCCAGCATTTGCTCGTAAGCGGTCTAGGCGGACTGCCAACCAACTCGAATGGGGTTCCCTGGAACGGATCTTATATTGTAGCGAGCGGAAATTTATTAGCGGACATGCGGTCGAATCTGCATGCTGAAAGTCAAGGACGCCTTCAAGTGGCCCGTTTATATCATATGACAAAAGATGAAGGGGTCCGTGCTACGTTCCGTAAAATGTTAGCCCGTGACCGTTACCACCAATATCAATGGATGGCGGCCATTGCAGAACTTGAAGAGAAAAACGGCGTAGTCGTTCCTGCGTCATTCCCTCCTGAAGCGGAAATGGAATCTCAACCGGAAGCGTACGAATTCTGGAACTTGTCAGAAGGCAATGAATCAGGAGACGGCCTGTGGGCAACAGGAAGTGCCCCAGATGGAACAGGAGATTTTGTTTATGTAGCAGAACCAGTTGCAAAAGGGCAGATTCCTAACCCAAAGGTTCCGGCTGCAGAATTGCATAATGACCTTGATAGAAATCAATCGCTTAATAGATAAAGAGATAAAAACTCATCAAGAAAAGGTTGATGGACCTAAAGGGACATCGGCTTTTTTTATTCTACCAGGGTTACGGTTTCATGATGGACATATTTCATTATCTGTATATAGTTGCTCAAAACTTTAATAGTTGCTTGTGAAATTTTTTGGAGTAGCATAGTTTCCAACTTCAAGACAATCCATATCAAAGGCGGTCTCTATTTATATAATAAGGAGTGGGATAGATGAAAGCTGTAGTAGTTAAAGAACCGGGTGGTGCAGAACAATTACTATTCAAAAATTTTTCTAAGCCCATGCCGGAAAAGGGGGAATTTTAATTAAGGTGAAAACCTCTGCAATAAATAGAACGGATATTGTTTCACGAGAAGGAAAATCCGGTTATATGGCCAATCCTATATTAGGGATTGAAGTTTCTGGGGATGTGGGGGAAACAGGGGAAGGAGCAAATATAGAATTGGGTTAGGCTGAATATGCTGTGATGCCAGCTGATAGAGCGATGAATATCCCGGATAGCTTGTTATTCTGGATTTCATCGGTGCTTCTTACTGGGAGAAAAACCTTAAAAGCATAAGGACTGATGGAAGATGATACTGATAGGCATTCTAGGTGGAACTGTAGTCGAGAAGGTGAATTTGATGGAACTTCTCTTAAAACGAGTTCAATTAAAAGGGACTCTATTAACTCCCCGAAGTGATGAATATAAAAAAGAGTTAACGGAATTCGCTACAAAGGCCATGCCGTTGTTCTTCCAAAATGAAATCAGGGCAATCGTAGGTCATGTCTTTCCTTTTGAAGAAATAAAAAGGGCGCATGAACATATGGAAGCCAATAAGAACTTAGGTAAAATCATCTTAAAGGTGAATGAATGAAGAAAGAGAGCTGCTTGGTGTGTGAATGGAGGAGGTTGCCAAAGAAAACAACATTATGGGGCGAATGAAATAAGGCCAAAGTATAATGAATATATACAGAGTCAGGATACTTTTCATCGGTGTCGGACTTAAGGGGGAATCGTAATGAATGAATTGAATGCATTATTCAGGAAAAGAATTGGGCTTCAGAACGATGAGAAGCTGACATTTGATGAATTAGATGAAATTCTTGATAAGACAGCGAAAACCATTCCTTTTGAAAACTTATCAATCATGGCATCCCATTTGAGTGATATCAATAAAGAGAATATCATGAAGAAAGTCCTCGTGAGGAATGAGGGTGGATTATGCTATGAATTGAATACAGCCCTTTATTTTTTCCTGTTGGAAAATGACTTTGATGTATTCTTGGTTCGGGGTGTCATCTATAAACAAGGGTGGATGACCATAGGAAGGACACATGTCACTATTCTTTTGAAACATGAGGGCCAAATATATTTAATCGATACTGGATTTGGTGGGAACCTGCCTTTAAAACCAGTTCCGTTGAACGGAGAAACCGTCATTTCCCAAAATGGTGAATTCAGGATAAAAAAAGAAAATACCGACCATGGGAATCATATCCTTGAATTAAAGCTGAAATATAAAGATCCCGATTGGAAAATTGGGTATGCATTCGATTCTTTAAAACCCGTAGAAAATGTAGTGGAACTTAATGAGATCCAAACGATCATCAGTGAAAATCCCCAATCGCCATTTAATAAGCATCCATTAATCACCCGTCTTACAAACGGTGGTAACATCACTTTAACTGATACATCCTTTACACAGTGGGACGATGGGAAAGTGACGAAAGAAGAAATAGATGGAACACGATTTAAAGAATTAATGAAACAACACTTCGATTGATAAGAGAAACGGTCTGAATATCAAAGGCGTGCTTGACAGTCTTTTTATGATTAGTATGTTCACTTTCGGGACTTCATTGATGTGAAAGACAATCTAATTTTGCTGAAAGCAGGACAAGTGTCAGTCCTTGTTGAATTAGTAGTTGAAAAGAGGCTGATGAAAATGAGTAATGCAAAATATAAATTTTATTATGTGAACGGTGAGACAGAAGAGTTAGAGACGAATGAACAATATTCTGATGAAGCGAATAGTATCCTGAAATTGCAATTAATCCAAAATGCGACGTGGCTGCAAGCCGGTGGCAAACATATCAACTTGGCTAATGTAATTAGTATTGAATATACAGGAGAAAAAGGTAATCGTAAATCGGAGTCGATCAAGTTCAGACCTAATAAGTAAAAACATCCATTATGGATGTTTTTCCTATTTTAGATTCGAATTCAGAGGGGTGAAAAGGGTATGGATAGGAAGAATCGGTTGGTTTTTACTAGATCAAATGCTGGTACTAAACGAAAATTCGATGAAGCGATCACCATTTTGGAATATAGCGTAATGCTAGTTGAATTCTTTGAATTAGAAGAATTCAACAATATAATTGCAGGTCAGTTAATGCTGATTCTATGTGAGACGAAAAATACTCGTATAAAACGGGAAAAAGTCACCATTGACCATTCCTTAATAAAGAAAATCAATCCTTACCCGAAATTGTATCCCATAAAAGATTCCATTCAAATAAGCAATGCTGATATTCCCGAAGACCTCTTCGATTACTCTAAACAGAGGATTGAGCTAAAGCTTTGGAGAAATCAAATTATCTATAAAACCATTATCGAAGGGAAAATCCATGAAATAAAAATCATTGATTTTATAAAGGAAACAGCTAATAGGATTGGTGGGGCGCAAGCTGAATCAAGTCTCCCTAATAATTCCATTATCCCGGATGGGCATACCAAAATCTTATTAAGGAGTATAGCGAAAGGGTTATTCAAATCCATCGGCAGGGATTATAAAGAGCAAACTTCTATGAACCTCTCACATATCATACAAAAAATCGAGGAATCAAAAGGGGGCTCGTGATTAATCCTACTGATGATGGAATTGTCCCGAGTCAGCCATTTAAGTTGTGCGTTTGCGGATAAATAAAACCCTAAGCAATTTAGCTTAATAAAATGAAAGACGATTTTTCTATTTGCGATAGAAAAGTTCGTCTTTTTTTTATTTCCTTTAATTTTCCATCTCATAAGATATGTAGGATCAACGCTATCAGATCACATTCATATAAGGGGAAGACTAATTATAAATTATGTCTGGCTCCATTTCTTTGATCTCGAGTGTTCTCCACAATTTCTGCATATTTAATTGGTAAGGTGGGTTTAACTCGAAAAGGAGGTTTTATCCATGTTGAAAAAAAGAACAAAAATGCCAATCATTTTATCATTATTAACAGCCCTACTTTTAGCCCTCGGCGCTTGTTCCAACAGCGGTGATCAAAACAAAGATAATAAAGTAGAAAAGCAACATGGTGAAATGGACATGAACCATTCTGGCTCAGGAGATGTTCCTAAAGGATTAAAAGCTGCAGAAAATCCAACCTATGAGGTTGGAAGTCAAGCAATTATCGAATCAGGTCATATGGAAAGCATGAAGGGGGCAAAAGCAACAATAGTGGGTGCCTATGATACGACTGCTTATGCAATTTCGTATACGCCTACAACTGGCGGAGAAAAAGTGGAAAATCATAAATGGATCATTCACGAGGAGATCAAAGATGCAGGTGAAAAAGCGTATGAACCCGGAGCGGAGGTTACAGTAAATGCCTCTCATATGAAAGGGATGAACGGGGCAGTCGCTGAAATTGAATCTGCTGAAAAAACGACTGTTTACATGGTTGATTTCACTCCGACTACAGGAGGAGAAAAAGTGAAGAATCATAAATGGGTAACGGAAAGTGAATTATCAGCGTCTGAATGATCTAGCATCATATTTGCACTTGCTTTCAATTCAGAAGAAGAAAAAAGGAATGGCAAACAAATCCATTCCTTTTTTTGAATATGTGTTCTTGAAAATTATTGTTTGGCAGGGATTGTGAATTTGTACCTGTTAATATAGAATTATAAGTTCTTAAAAAATGGTGGTGTAGGTATGGTTACTGGATTAAATATTAGACCTTTTATGGAAAATGATTATACAGCACTGATCAACTATTCTTTACCTATAGAACAAGCAATCTATACTTCTTTACCCTTGAAAGTTATCGAAGACTTCAGGAAGGATAAATATAACCTCCCCATGGTCATATATTTAAATGAGGATTTGATTGGTTGTTTTGCCTTATATACGGATAAAGCGGGAAATCAGTTTACAAGTAATGAGAATGCCATTCTTCTAAAATCATTCTCCTTGGATTCACGCCATCAGAAAAAGGGGCTAGCTTTTAAGGCTTTAAAAGTTTTACCTGAAATGATCAAACTAAGTCATCCAGATAAAAATGAGATTATTCTAACGGTGCATCATTCGAATATTCCAGCGATAAATTTATATAAAAAAGCTGGATTTGTTGACAAAGGATACAGATTTAACGGGGAAGATGGGGAGGAATTTATTTTCCATTTTTCTCTGGATTAAGGGAGCTTTAGATAACTTCCGGTAGGTATCATTAACCTATTGTCATGAAATAGGTTTGTTATGCTTCACATAAGTTCACCAAGCTATGTAAAGCCACTCCCCCAACGAAGTGACATCAATAGCCGTCGGGAAAATCCATGTGGTTCATCAAATAACCAAAATTCCATAAATTTCTTCAGACGGTATATGGATAAAAGATGAAAGTTTCGTAGAGATATCATGAACATAAATCCCGCAATCTAGCAATATGTTCGTATGTTTTTTTAATATAACCGGTATTGTCTACTCACTTTGGCCAATAAACATCGTTTGATTTCTAACTGCCAAACCGCGAGTATAACCAAGGCTTTTAAAAATATCTTCCTCATTTCTTTTTACTATGAAATCACCTGAAACACAATAATACATTTTATCATCATAATGAAGTACACTGTGAGGTTGAAGTAATTTATCATAACAAATCTTAACCACTTTTCTTTCCTGTAAAGAATATTCTAGAATCACACCTTTGTGGATTGTTTTATTAGGGAAATGCAAAAGAGAGCAAATTTTTCCTTGGAGGATTTGAAAACATTGATACATATAACTTATCATTTACGATATACAAATCGTTGACGTGGCAAACATCGTCATGTTCAGGTGAAAATCTAATTTCATCAATTCTTTCCAAATTGTTTTCCAAATTATAAACACCAATTGAGTTAGTTTTGGTTTCAATAATATAAGCTTTATCATTGTCTATTGCTATACCATGTAAATCTAATTCTGTAGATAAAGTTTTATTCTTTATAACCTTTAAGTTTTCATCCAAAATAAAGATTCCATGAGAATTTGAAAGTACGACAAAAGAGCTGCCGTATTTTGTAATACCTGTGCATCCAACATTTAAAACCTTTTTTATTTCATATTCTTGGTTTTTAAATTGGACTAAATAAAGAGCACCTTTATGATTGCAGCATGAAATTAATAATTTACAATCATCTATGGGTATCATGTAATGTCGCACCTCCTTTTTTGGACAATTCCTTTTCTTATAAAGTATGAATTTTTTAAAAAATGGTATAGACAAGCTATAGATTTTTTTAATAGCACCATATATATAAATGTAGTTTGGAAAACATAATAGTGTTGTGTAAACCATTATTCTTTTTATACAAGTTTATAAAGGTGTATTCGTTTTGAAATAGGCTTTATGCTCTACACTCCCAAGTTAATATTTGCATAAGTATCATTGGCCAATGTTCTCTAATGTCATTAATCTTAAGTGATTTCCTCATTGATAGCTTCAGAATACTACCTACTGTAATCACAAAAAATACAATAGTTTATATGTATGAGGGACGATTCTGGTAAATGAATCGTTCTTCTTTATTTTTGCTGGTTTACAATGTTTCCTTTACAAAAACATATAAAAGTTCATGAAAACTTTACTTTTATTTACAGATTTCTTATATTGATGTCAATATTCAGTAATACATGCTTGGTATAATCGATTAACGGTTTTAAAAAGATATTGGAAAAGAGTCTTCTAAAAATCTTTCATTTGCAGATGAGTAAGCAGGCTGATTGGAGATGACTGACTAGTAGGAGTGAACAAAAATGGAGCAATCTATAAATCTAAATGAGCTTACATTTAGTGAAAAAGATAGATATATGATCATTACGAATGCTTATCCACATGAAGAGCAGTTATATCGGAATGGGTTCATCCATCGAAGAGTCAAGGCTTATCTGGATGAGGGTTTGAAGGTTGATGTCTTTGTTTTGCATCCTGCCTATAAAAAAGCAGAAAAGTATACGTATGAAGATGTGCCAGTTTATCGAGGAACTGAACAGCATCTGCGCATTTTCTTAAATCATAAAGTACATAAAAAAGCACTCATTCATTTTGTTAATCCAAAAATGGTACAAGCGATAAAAGAAACAAGCTCAGAATTACCGATTATCACATGGATACATGGATTTGAAACCGAGGCATGGCATAGAAGATGGTTTAATTTTCTTGAAAGCCCTGAAAGCTTACGGAAGATACTTGAAATGTCGGACGACTATTATGTAGAACAGCTTACTTTTATGAATTGGTTTTATCAAACGAATGAATTGGATACTACCTTTGTTCATATTTCCAAATGGTTCAAAGAACATATAGCGGAATGTGACGCGAGAGCGGACTCGAAAAATTCTGTAATCATTCCCAATGTAATAGATGACAATCTGTTCGCCTTTGTAGAAAAACCAGTTGAAATGCGGACAAAAGTCCTTTCAATCAGGCCATACGCTTCACGAAAATATGCAAATGATTTATCGGTGAAAGCAGTGCTGGAACTATCAAAGAGACCATGCTTCGATAAGTTGGAATTTGCTTTTTATGGTGATGGAAAATTGTTCGACCAAACCGTTGAGCCAATCCGGAATTTTGAGAATGTAACTATCCATAAAGGCTTCATATCTCAAGAGCGAATCGCTGCATTACATAAGGAGTATGGAATTTTCCTTTGCCCAACCCGTTTGGACTCTCAAGGTGTTTCAATGTGCGAGGCCATGTCCAGTGGGCTAGTGCCGATTTCAACAGATATCACTGCAATTCCGGAATTCGTTAAACACGACGTTTCTGGCCTTCTTACAAAACCTGAGTCCCCTATCGATATTGCGGATGCAATAGAGCGTTTATATTACAACTCGGACGTATTTTTAAGAGTGTCAAAACAAGCATCGCAGTCGATTCGGGATAAATGCGCCGTAGATGTTGTTATTAAAAGAGAATTGGAGCTTATCCAAGGTTAATGGAGGGGAGTTTTTTCAATATGGACGGACGAAACGAATATTGGAAAACTATGTATGAAGAACTTGAATTGCAAATGAAAGACATGATGTCGATGACATTGGAGCTCATAGAGAGCAATAACACGGAAAAACAAAACATTATTGAGAACGTTACAAAAGAAAATAATATGTTGCGAGTAGAATTAGAAAAAAGTAAGGTAGCCCAAAAAGAAAATATTAAACTTAACAAAGAGATACGGAGACTTAAGTTATTAGAACACAAATTCAACGTTACATATGCAGGGAAATTCACGTTAAAATATCTTGCACTTAAATCATCTATTAAAGAACAAATAAAAAAATAAAATTTTCATATCAGATTTCAGTCATTGGAGTGAAAACTTTGAATTCATATGAACTAGTGGAAAAAGGAAAATTGAAGGTACTTCTATTTGGCTTTATTGACATGAATTCAATGGATGGATCTGCAGTATTTTTATCTTCCTTAGCATCGACCATTGCGTTAGACTCTAACATCGAGGTTGATTTACTATTAGCAAGCCCGGTCAAACGCGATATCTTGATTCAACCTCTTGAGAAATTTGATAATATAACCATTAAAAATCCTTTTGTTGATCCTTTTTTTACTGCCACCGATGCTGAATGGGTAAAAAAAGGGGTCATTGATTTTGATATAGCTGAAATGCTCATTTCTCATTATTGGAGTCAAAAGGAATATGATTGGCTATTTGTTAGAAGTATTGAGACTGTTGAAAAAATAGTAAAACATAAGCATATCATAAAGAATACATTAGTTTATGCTACAGGCTTGACTCATATAGGTCAGGATGTTAATGAAGAAAAATTTGAGAGCATTAAAAATATATATGATCAATGTGCGTATTTCTTATGTCAAACAGAGGAAATGTGCGAATTTGTAATTGAGATTCTTAATTTGAATAAAGACAAAAACAAAGTTTCCCTGCTTACCCCGATGATACCAAATGTTGAATCAGCAGGAGGGGAGACCCGTTTAAAACACAAACTTGTGTATACAGGCAAGTTCGACCCTGATTGGAAGACCATTCCTATCATTACTGCCTTTAAAGAATTAAAACGCGAGATTCCGAATCTTTCACTTGATATCGCAGGGGATAAATTCAAATGGGTTAAAGGTGATTCACAGTTTAAGGAAGAAGCGGAATACCTGCTTAAAAATACAGAAGGGCTTACATGGTATGGGGCATTGACAAGGGAGAATGCCCAACAGTTAATAGTGAACGGTGATATTGGGATAACCTGGAGAAGTGAGGAAATGGACAGCAGTCTGGAACTGTCTACAAAGTTATTGGAGTATGGAATATTAAGAAAGGCTGTAATAATGAATCCAACAAAAATGCATATAAAGCTTTTTGGCGAAGATTACCCGTTATATGCTGTTACAGAGAAGGATTTCCGTAACGCAGTCAAATTAGCTTTATGCAATAAGGATATATATGAGTTTGCGGCAAAACGAATGTATCAAGTTAGCAGGCAGTTTTTGTTTTCGGAAGCATTAAAAAAATTGCAAGGGCTATTATGGAGTAGACGTATAACTGATTATGTAAATCAAAGCGGAAATGTGTATTTTTATATTGATGAAGATGACTTTGATGAACTGAATAAGCATGTACCATCAAATCAGATAAAAAAATTGCCGGCAGATTTTAATGTTGAGGAAGTTTTTACCTATATAGTGAAAAACATACCTGAAGAAGTAAAACGGGGCGAAAAACTTTTTAAACTATCAGGGTATGGTCAAATCATTTCAGCAGAAAAAGCAGGGTGTTTTACCTTCCTCCAAATCCATAAAAGTATTGGAAGCTTTGAACAAGATTTTCAAAATAACTTGCCATATCTAAAAACTATAGGATATGAAACCAATGGCACTCCTAAATTAAAAGCAAAAGACATGGAAATTCCAATAAAAGACCTGATCATTGTTGAAAATAAAAACAATGATTTGAAAGTGAAAAATAAAGAATTTGTTAAACAAGTAAAGCAATTAAAAAAACTGAACGAAGCTCAACTTAAAAAAATTACCAAGTTAGAAAAACAAAACCTGACACTTGGACGTAAATACGATTCACTTTCGAAGTCGAAAATGGGTAAAATGACATTTAAGTATTGGGATTTAAGAAAAAGGCTTAACTTTTAAAAATGCAATGGCAGACACTTCTTAACATATATTAGTCAAAGGAAAGCTCCTGAATGCTGCAAGCATACAGGGGCCTTTGCATTTATATCGAGTAAAGGAGCAAGGAATCCTTGCAAACTTTTTATGTATGTTGTCGATTTCCACAGTATATATAAAGCTGCGTCAGTTTACTATTGCATGAAAATTAAAACTTGGACGTAAGCTTAATAAAGATTCATGGAATGACAAAAAAACTATCTTTCAGCAATTATCCAAATAGACCGATTATCCTTTAATGATGTTATAATATTCTGAAAAAGGGGGAGAGTTGATGGAGGAGAATGTGCTAAAAGCGATTCAAGATGAATATCCAGATGCATTTGCATGGTGTTATGGATGTGGTCGCTTAAACAAAGATGGTCATCATTTTCGAACGGGTTGGCAAGGCGAGCAAACAAGGACAATTTATACACCACGTCCAGAGCATATCGCAATTCCAGGGTTTGTTTATGGCGGCTTGATTGCATCTTTAATTGATTGTCATGGAACAGGTTCCGCTGCTATTGCATTGCATCGTAAAAATGGTCATGAAGCTGGAGATGGAGTGGAGCCTCCCAGGTTCGTGACAGCTTCACTGAAAGTGGAGTTCGTAAAGCCAACCCCAAATGATGTGCCATTAATGGCAGTTGGGACGGTTCATGAAATTCATCCTAAGAAATGGAGAATCGAAACAGAGGTTTTTGCCATCGATAAACTTTGCGCCCGAGGCGAGGTTGTCGCCGTGGTGATGCCAAGTACTTTTATAAGCAAAGAGTGATCGAACTCTTGGAAAAGGCCATTAAATAAGCTAATTAATATGAACGCATTCAAAAGGGAATTAAGATTTTGCAAAGGGCCGTCCAACTAGTTGGACGGTTATTTAGTGTATCTGAGTATCCATTTCAAGCATATCCATAACCATGAATGGAATCAGAAGTGCAGGAACAGATGGAGCGCTTTAAGGATAAGAAAAGACCGTGTTTTGTTGGCAGGAAAGAAGAAAGCAGCATGTCTTCCAGGTAATCAGTTTGTGCGATTTTCCTACTTAGTGATTTTCAACCTTGGATGAGTTAAGCTGATCCGGGGCATCTTTCAACGGAATTGATAAAAGAAGAAATTGAGAGGACACAATGGATTGTTCAATTAGATTAAATGTTTATTTACTAAAGAGACACCGCTTCCTGCTGTATCGGTGCCTCTTTATAATTTATCAATTTTGTATCATTAACATTTCATCATAGATTAAGTTTTGTCTAAGCTCAGTCGCTGTTTGCATGGATATTTGCTCCTCTTCAACCATTTGCTGAATGATATCACGTTCGATTTGCATCGCATTCAACTGAAAATGACTCACCATCTCTTTAAAGCGATTTGCTTCTTTTTCACTTAATGTTCCGAATGGACTCAAATAACGATTATATCTTTGAATGACAAGCATGACTTCATGACGGTTCTCAGTTGTAGTTTGTTGTTTGATCAATGAAATAGCTTCCTTTGAAGCTTCTTTTTGTGCTTTACGGAACTCCCGGATCAGGTCAGCATTTTTAACGATGGAGTTCTCTAATTTCGCTTTCCATTTCTTATCCCATTTGACATTGAGCTTTTTCTTGAAAAGGATTGCCTGCAAATTAATCCAAGCTCTTTGCAATGATGATTTTTGCATATAATTTAACGTTCTTGAAATATACACTTTATAAAGCTCAAAGGCTGTTTCAGATATAATCCCTTTTTCGACTAATCCAGAAACGACTTCCAATTCCTCATTGGCCCCTAGCTCCACTAATTCCAGTATGGTTCGATTATCCGGTCTATTTGTTATTCCCCGCTCCAAATCTATCAGTTGATCATTTAAATCTTCCATCACTTGATGGACAGCTTTCTGATTATCGATGGTTGCTTCTTTGCTCAGCTGATTGATCGTTTTATTTAAAACAATTTTATAAGCCTCCTCAGGGGTTAGGCGTTCATCTTTGAATTCAATCGGTGTCTTCACCAGTAATGGCAAGAGAACCGTAGCCAATATGACGCTTAACAATATAACGCAAGCTGCGATAAACAAGACAGTATTACGCATCGGGAATAAAGTGTCATCCGGCATAAAATATGGTATGGATAAAGCTGTAGCTAATGTAATGGTTCCATGAATGCCGCTAACGGATGTCAAGAAGGCAAATCGTGATCTTGAAACATTCTCCTCATCGGTGTCATGGCTATCTTCTGGATGAACCCTTGACATGATGAATTGCTCTAATGGATTCACTCTGTTTTTCGTAAAAGTATCATGCAGAATGTATACCCAAATAAAACGGATCACCAATAATAAAAGAACAATCAAAACACTTATCCCAAAAAGATTACCCCTATTTAAGCCGGACTCAATTTCCTGATAAACAATCGGCAACATGAATCCTAACAAGGCAAATACAAGTCCATTCAAAACATAACCTAATACAGACCATGTATTAGTTGATACAATTTGCAATTTAGTTGTGGAACTCTGAAGGCGGTCCCGCTCGATGCCATGAATTACACCTGCAGCAACCACTGCCAAGATGCCGGATACATGGAATTCTTCAGCTACCATATATATGGCAAAAGGCGTAATCAGTTCAATAACAATGGACATGGAGACTTCTTCAAGTCCATGAACCCGTAAAAATAATCGTAATTTAACGATTAAATAACCTAATAGGATACCTATAAAGATACCCCCTAAAGCTACGAATATAAAATTAAGCGAAGCATCTTTTATAGAAAATACTCCAGTTAAGGCAGCTGCCAAGGCAACTTTAAAAGCAACGATTCCAGCAGCATCATTGAAAAGTGATTCACCTTCAAGGATGGGCATCATATTTCCGGGCAATTTCAATCCTTTTGTAATCGATTGTACCGCTACGGCATCCGTAGGGGTAATCGTGGCTGCTAAAGCAAAAGCAACAGCCATGGGCATATCGGGTATTACCCAGTGGATGAAAAAACCTCCTGCAAAAACGGTCACGAATACTAACCCAAAGGCCAATAACAGAATAGGCTTACGCAATTCAAGCATTTCTTTACGGGACGTATTTTTTCCTTCTGTAAAGAGCAGCGGAGCAATGACACAGATCATGAATAATTCTGAATGAAAATCCAACGATAATTGAAATGGCAATAATGAAAGCACTGCTCCCATGACTATCTGATATATTGGAAGCGGAATACGAGGCCATATGGCATTCAAGATGGTTGCAATTATTGTGGCAACCAATAATCCGAGCAAAGCGATTAAGAATGACATAGAATCCCCTATCTTCTAATGTTTTACTCTGAGTGTCCATGAAACTACTATAAAAAGATAAAAATGCAGAGGTATTTTAAAGCGAATATCCATCCTTTAAAAAGTATCTTCTTTATGGTCTTGCATATCTTGGTCAAAATCCATACTTAAACAGAGACAGTATTTTTCACTAATATGTAGTCTCGGTTTTTGATATACCCCTTAGTCATTAATTACAAACAGGATATCACAAGAGTTTACGGTTTATTCAATATCAGCTTATAACATAGCTTTTTAATTCTTCTAAATATAAGTTCATGCTGGAATCAGGATTTTCTGTATAAAATACCCTTAATGAAGAAACATAGAAAAATGGAGTTAGAGCGACCTGCAAAAAAATGGGGGTAACCAGCTTGATTCGTAATGTTGGCAAATTGTTAAGAAAAAAGAAAGAAAAAAAATCCCTGGTGCAAAATGATTACCTAGATTCCAAGCCTGCAGATTCACTTGATGCGAATTTCAGTCAAAATGTAGAAACACTTCGTTCTGTTTATGATAATTGCTCGGATGTCATGTTTCGCTCTTTCTTACTTTTCGGAAAAACGCGGGCGATGCTCATTTACATTGCGGGACTCTCAGACATAGAGGCGATAGAGCAATATGTGCTATCTCCACTCATGCAGGAGTCATCAAAAGAATCACAACCATTAAATGATTTTATTGAACATAAATTGCCCGTTCCTAAAGTGGTAAAAGTGAGTATGCTGGCAAATTGCATTGAATCGATTTCCTCTGGAAACCCGATCCTTCTATATGAAGGGGGAAGCGATGGATTTTCTTTAGGATTGTCCAAATGGGAAAAGCGAGCGATTGAAGAACCTGTGGCAGAGAGTGGAGTTAGGGGGTCGCGAGAGGGATTTATTGAATCGCTAGAGGTAAATACGTCCCAATTGCGACGCATTATTAAAAGTCCTGCCCTTAAAATACAATCGATGAAGATCGGAACTCTTACCAGGACGAATGTTTCAATTGCTTATATTGATGGACTTGCGGATAAAACACTGATTGAGGAGATTACAACTCGGTTGGAACGAATTAAAATAGACGGTATTTTAGAAAGCGAGTACATCGAGGAAATGATTGAGGACAATCCGTTTTCACCTTTCCCTCAGATCATGTCGACAGAACGGCCGGATGTAGCCTGTTCTAGTTTGCTGGAGGGACGAGCTGTCATTCTTGTAGAAGGGACCCCTTTTACTTTAATTGCACCAATATCCTTCTTTTCTTTGATTCAATCACAAGAGGATTATGCTCAACGTTTTATGGCAGGCACTTTTATCCGTTGGTTGCGTTATTTTTTTATGGGATTATCTCTTTTGCTTCCTTCACTTTATGTTGCCATTTTGACGTTCCATCATGAGGCGGTCCCAACCGCCCTCCTGCTAAGCGTAGCAGCATCACGGGAATCGGTCCCTTTTCCTGCAATAGTAGAGGCATTGGCTATGGAAATTACGTTTGAAGCACTAAGAGAGGCAGGGGTTCGATTGCCGAAGCAGGTAGGTTCTGCCGTCAGCATTGTTGGAGCGCTAGTGATTGGTCAAGCTTCCGTACAAGCGGGCTTGGTTTCAGCGCCAATGGTCATTGTGGTTGCAATTACGGGGATCGCTTCTTTTATGATGCCTCGTTATATTGCCGGAATTGCTTTCCGGATGCTGCGTTTTCCAATGATGCTGCTTGCCGGTACCTTAGGACTGCTTGGCATCATGATGGGGATCATCGCCATAGTAATTCACTTATGCAGCTTACGTTCCTTTGGCGTTCCATACTTGGCGCCACTGGCACCGTTAAAAGGTAAAGAGCTGAAAGATGTGCTGTGGAGAGCCCCTTGGTGGATGATGGATTCACGCCCGCGTCTCACAGGGGATTCTAATGTATACCGTCAAGCCCCGGAACTGAAACCAAATCCAAAAAGGGGGAGTGAAACGGAGTGAATAATAGCTGGAGGCGAAAAAGGATATTGGAGAAAGGAAAAAGGCGTCATTTCATGAAAAGCGTCCTTCTTTTGCTCGGTATTTGTGGAACGACCCCTTTTCTAAGCGGTTGTTGGGATCGAGTGGAAATCACTGATTTGGCGGTTGTCACAGCCGCCGCCATCGATAAGAAGGATGATAATCAAATCGAACTATCAGTCCAAATCTTTATTCCAAGTTCAATAAGTAGCGGAGGAGGTCAAGGAGGGTCCAGTCAAGGAGGGGGTGCGGTTACGACATTGGTGAGATCTGAAAAAGGCTCCAATATTTCAGATGCATTGTCTAGGCTTCAAAGCAAGCTTCCGCGAAAAGTATTTTGGGGACATTGTAAAGTATTTGTATTCGGTGAAAAGTTAGCGAAGGAAGGAGTTCAAGAGCAGCTGGATTTTTTGCTGCGCCATCCGCAGCCAAGAGAGAAAGCAAATGTGTATGTAAGCAAAGGGAAAGCAAAGCCTATCCTTGAATCTTTGCCGCCCCTGGAAAACTATTCAGGGGAAGTGCTTAGAGAACTATCTGATTTACATATCGGGATGCTGGTCACACTACAGGATTTAGATGAAATGTTAACGGGTACGCCTCAAGCGGCCGTAATTCCATTCATTAAAATATTACCTCCAGGGAAAGGGCAAACGAAATTACAGGGGATTCCTTACATTGTCGGATCAGCCGTGTTCAAAAAAGATAAAATGACTGGAACGATGACTGAAAAGGAAACTAGAGGGCTATTGTGGTTAAGGGATGAAATAGAATCATATACCGTGACATTACAACCAAAAGGTGTGAAAGGGGAGATTTCTTTAAATCCAGTGACAGCCAAAGTCAAGATCATTCCGCAAATTATCAATGACAAATGGAAATTGTTGGTGAAGGTAAATACAGAAGGAGCTGTTATACAAAATGGAACGAATTTAGACCTTTCAAGTCCAAAATCTTTAAAAATGGCAGAACGAGCCTTTCAAAAAGATATAGAAAAACGCATCGAGCTGGCTTTTCTGAATACTCAGCATAAGAAATCGGACATTTTAGGGTTAGGTAAAGATTTCTATAGGAAATATCCTAAACAGTTTAATAAGGTCAAAAACCACTGGGATGAGGTATTCGCGGAAATGGAAGTGGAAATCGATGTTATGGCCTATATTCGAAGACAGGGCTATATTATCAAACCGGCAGGTTTGTCTGAAAATGAGGTGAAGGACAAGTGAGATGGGGGACTTTTTTGTGTACAACCGTGATTGTAATTCTAATCATTTTGTATGAATGGCCGAAAATGAAAAAAAATCCTAAAAAAGATAAAGTGGCATTTGTTACACTGCTCCTCACTGGCTTGGTTCTGTCCATGTTCAATCTCCCACAGATGTCAGGGCCCACTCAATGGGTGGAGACTCTTTTCAGGCCATTTGCAGAGTTTATGGAAAAGTGAGTCTATTAGTGGGTGTTGCGGGATTAATTTCATTCTATTAAGAAAGGAGGAAGCAGATGGAGAAAGGGAAAATTTCATCTCTGCAGATGGCATTCATGTTGTATCCGGCGATTGTGGCAACGGCTATTCTCGGTGTTCCAAGCATCACAGCGAAATATGCCAAAACTGATTTATGGATTTCCCCCATTTTTGCTGCGCTTATAGGGTATCTGACGGTGTATATCGCTTATAAACTGCACCAACTTTATCCAAAACAAACGGTGATCCAATTCACTGAAAAGATCATTGGTCGGATTCTGGGGAAAATTTTCGGTTTTTTACTCTTGCTTTTTTATATCCAGAACACGGGGCTAATCCTTAGATCCTACGCAGAATTTGTTGTCGGCTCTTTTCTGGTACGTACCCCGATTAGTGTGATCATGATATCGATGGTGATTCTGTGTGCGTTCATCGTACGCGGGGGAATAGAAGTGTTGGGGAGAGCTGCTGAATTGTTTGTACCTGTTTTCATTTTTCCAATCTTTGTCTTAATCCTCTTGCTGATTCCTGATCTCGAATTTAAGAATATATTCCCGGTATTGGGGGATGGTATAATGCCCCCAATCAAGGGTGCGATTGTACCGGGTGGATGGTTCAGCGAGTTTTTCCTGATCATTTTTCTTTTCCCTTTCTTGGCAGATATGAAAAAAGGGATGAAATCAGGGATGATGACTGTTTTTACCGTGATGATGACGTTAATTGTGGTGAATCTTATGGTTCTATTTGTACTTGGGTCAACCACATCCACAAAACTTTACCCCTTGATGAATGTATCTCGATACATCAGTTTGGCCGACTTTTTTGAACATGTAGAGTCCGCCGTCATGGCGGTATGGATAGTGGGGGCGTTTGTGAAAATTTCCGTTTTTTATTATGTATCTGCTTTAGGTACAGCGCAGTGGCTGAATCTCTCCGACTATCGGCCTGTTGTATGGCCGATAGGGATTTTGATAGTGGAATTCGGTTTTTGGTCGTTTCCTAGCTCTATGGATGTCAGTCGTAATGATACCAACGTCTTCCCTTTTCAAGGAATTTTAATGCAGACGATCATTCCGCTTTTATTATTGGTGATAGCTGTTGTAAGGAAAAGAAAGCGTAAAGGAACCGAAACCAGCTGACTGGGCATTTTTTATGCTAAATATCCTATCAAAAAGGTGCTATCTATGTTCGTACTCGCGCAGAGGGCAGGACTAACTGAATGGATTGCATCTCTTTTTTTAGCCGTTTGAAGAGTTTATGAAAAAGTAAATCTATCAGTGGGCTACGTGATTCCAAATTTACATACCATCACAGAAAGGAGGAAGATGATGGAGAAAGGTAAAATTTCATCACTACAGATGGCATTCTTGATGTATCCAACGATTGTGGCAACGGCTATTCTCGGTGTTCCAAGCATCACAGCGAAATATGCCAAAACTGATTTATGGCTTTCCCCCATTTTGGCGTCTCTCATCGGGTATGCGACGGTATATATCACTTATAAACTGCACAAACTTTATCCGAAACAAACGGTTATCCAATTCAGTGAACATATCATAGGTCGGATTCCTGGGAAAATTCTCGGTTTTTTATTCTTGTTTTTTTATATCCCGATAACAGGGCAAATCCTAAGAAGTTACGGAGAATTTATTGTCGACTCTTTTCTGGTCAAAACCCCGATTAGCGTGATCATGGCATCGATGGTACTCCTCTGTGCCTTTATGGTACGCGGAGGGATAGAGGTGATGGGGAGAGCTGCCCAATTGTTGGTTCCTGTTTTTATCTTTCCAATCCTCATTTTAATTGTCCTACTGGGCCCAGATCTTGAATTTAAGAATATATTCCCGGTATTGGGAAATGGAATTATGCCTCCAATCAAGGGTTCAATTGTACCGGGGGGATGGTTCAGCGAGTTTTTCCTGATCATTTTTCTCCTCCCTTTTGTAGCTGATATGAAAAAAGGAATGAAATCCGGGATGATGACTGTTTTTGCCGTGATGATGACGTTAATTGTGGTGAATCTTACGGTTCTTTTCGTACTCGGGTCAACAACAGCCACCAAGGTTTATCCCCTGATGAATGTAACTCGATACATCAGCATCGGCGACTTTTTTGAACATTTGGAGTCAGCCGTCATGGCCATATGGATAGTAGGAGCGTTAATCAAAATTTCCGTATTTTATTATGCGGCTGTATTGGGTACTGCCCAGTGGCTGAATCTCTCCGGCTATCGTCCGGTTGTATGGCCAATAGGGATTTTGATTGTAGAATTCAGCTTTTGGTCGTATCCTAGCTCTATGGATGTCAGTCGATATGATATCATCGCCTTCCCTTATCAAGGAGTTTTGATGCAAACGATTATACCTCTGTTATTGTTGGTGATTGCTGTGATTGGGAAAAGAAAAATACAGAAAAAGGGAAGCAATTCAAGCTAACCTTTTCTTCCAATTCTTTGATTTAAGATGATTGAAAAAAGTATGGGCAAGAAAATAGGCAAAAGGAGCTCTATCTTAATGTTAAAACAAAGTTGATTGGAACGAAAGGTTCGAGACTCCTGCTTAGAAAAGCGCTTCCATGGGAGAACCCGCAGGCGCATGGCGCCGAGGGCTCTATGTTCCAATCAACGGCAAAATTTTAAAAATCTTATAAAAATTATAGAAAGACTCAATCATTATGGAGTTTGTCTACAGTCTGCAACCATTCCGTTTTCGAATGGTTTTTTTGTTGAGTGAAAAACTTAAAAACTGGAGATCATCAGATGTACTTTGCAGCAAGTTAAAAATAATTAACAATCTTTTTCAAACCGTTTTGAGGTTTGTCCCGTTATCTATAGTACAAAGTTTTTTTTAGAAAGGAGAGAAGAAAGAAGTGAAGAAAAAGGTCATTTTTGTTGGGTGGATATCATTGATGTTAGTCCTTGTAGGATTTTCACCGGAAATGAATTCGAAACCGGGGCAAGCAGTCAACGATGTCGTAAAAGTATACGGTCCAGGTGGCCCTCTTGGACCAATCAAGGAAGTAGCGAAGCAATTCACCAAAGAAACGGGAATAAAAGTTGAGGTAACAGCGGGACCCGAAGAAAAATGGATTGATCAAGCCAAGCAAGATGCCGATATCATTTACGGAGGTTCCGAGTATATGCTAACTGATTTCATGCTTAACCATCCAGGTATCATTAATGAAAAAAGCCGTACTGAATTGTACTCGAGGGCAGCTGGAATTCTGGTTAGAAGAGGAAACCCAAAGAATATACAGTCATTGGAGGATTTAACGAAGAAGGGCGTAAAGATTGTGGATGTTAATGGAGCCGGGCAACTGGGGCTATGGGAAGATTTGGCGGGAAGAAAAGGACTTATTCCTGGAATTAGCAGGAATATTGCCATTTCAGTGAAGTCCAGTGCAGAAGCTATCGAGCTATGGAAGGCAAATTCTAAATTCGATGCTTGGATAACATATGAATCCTGGCATTACCGTCTATCGGATGTGACAGACCTGGTTCAACTCCCTGAGGAAGACAAGCTATATAGGGGAACTCCGGTAAGCATAACAAGTAAGAGCGAAAACAAGAAAAAAGCAAAACAATTCATTGACTATCTTAAAACGGAAGAATCCCATCAAGTATTTCAAAAATGGGGATGGAAGTAAAAATTATGAGGAGTGAGAGTATATGAAAAAGTGGTTGGTATTTTCAGTTTTTATGATGGTCCTAGTTTTGACGGCGTGTGGAAATGAAGCTGATGATTCACCCAAAAAGGATCAAGTTGTTAGTGGTACTGCCGATGAAAAAGCAGTAACCCTAAAATTATTGGAAAGTGAAACAACAGGCGAATACTTGGCTGATTCCAAGGGAATGACACTTTATTTTTTCAAGAATGATAAATCCGGTAAAAGCAATTGCGCGGATGAATGTCTGGAGAAATGGCCGCCGTTCATGGAAAGGGATTTTGCTGTTCCAAAAGGATTTGAGGAAAAAAACTTTGGAACCATTAAAAGGGAAGATACAGGAGAAGAACAGGTAACGTACAAAGGATTTCCACTCTACTATTTTGTGAATGATAAGGCAGCGGGAGATGTCAATGGTGAAGGAGTGAAAAATGTTTGGTATATTGTAAATAATGAGACGGTTTTTCCAAAATAAGAAAAAAAGGGACGATCACTGGTGGTCGTTCCTGTTGTTCGTTTTCCAAATTTACATGGTGAGGAGTTGCAGGTGCGATTGAAAGAAAAACTTGATAAGGAATTGATGGCATTAGTAATGAAAAAGCATCGTCCTGCCCTTGAAGAACTTTATGACCGGCATATTAAATTAATCTATGGTTTTATTTTTAAATTCACAAATGGAAATGCTGAAAAAACTAAGGAGATTGTGCAGTTGGTCTTTTTAAAGCTCTGGACCACAAAAAGCAGCTACAATTCCGAAAAGGGGCACTTTTTAAGCTGGCTTTTGACGGTTACACGAAATGTGTGTGTCGATTATGTCCGTAAAGACAGTGTTCATATCCGGAATAACAAACACATGGACATGAGTCATCCAATTGACATAGAAGATCCGAATAATGATATAGAAAATGGGCTATTACACAGTGAAATTGCCAATGCAAAAAGTAAGTTAAGCAAGCCGCAAAAAAGGCTGATTGATTTACTGTATTGGAAAGGGTACTCGTTAACGGAAATTGCCAAAATTGAAAATGAACCGGTTGGTACCATCAAGAGCAGACTTCATCAGTCGCTTAAATTGTTGAAAAAGCATTTGGAAGTAGGTGGTTTGTAAATGAATACAAAATGCGCTAACCTGCTTTCATTTTTATCGGGTGAACTGGGGGAAAAAGAAAAAAAGGCATTCACGGAACACTTAATTCACTGCTCTGAATGCACTAGGGAGTATGAACAAATGACGGAAGCCTGGAATTCATTGAAATGGGATTTCGAAGAAATCGAACCTTCTTCTTCCATGAAATCAGAGGTTATGAATTTTGTCTTTGAGACTGATGATGAAGTTCCGGTGACAAAGGAAAAGAAATGGAGTAGTTTTTTCCTTAAGCAGTTTACACCTGTAACTTCAGGTATCTTGCTGGTCACTCTAGTTTTGTCATTTGTGCTGTTGTATTCCAATATTCAACTAAAAAAAGAACTTGCAGCCATCAATCTGCCAATGGAGGTTAAAACGTCACTATCTTTGCAGCCTGCTGATAAGACGGCTATAAGGATGAATACGGATGGTGCTGCATATATTTTGCAGCAAGGTGAAGAAAGAAGGTTAATCGTTCAGATTCAGAATTTGCCTAGCCTTCAAGAGTCCGAGGTGTATCAGGTATGGTTGCTGAAAGATGGAAAACGGACAAATGCAGGAACCTTCAAGCCTGATGAAGCAGGCACAGGATCGTTGACATACAAACTGTCCATTAATGATCAATTCAATCAAATTGGCATCACAAAAGAACCAGATTCAAATAGTACAAAGCCGAGAGGTGATAAAATAGTTGGATCTTCATAAAAATAAGAGACTTGCCCGCAAAGGGGAAGTCTCTTATTTTCTGTTCGTACCTGAATTTAATAGCTAAGTGAAATATGAATTGGAATATAAGTGTTTACCATTCACTATCGATCACTAGCAACGAATAACCAGCATGTTTCGGTTGGGGGCAAATGGACTTGTTTAAGGTAAGACAAATATTGTCCTTTTCATGATACCTATTTATTCATTAAATTCCAACAGTACTCCCGGATCAATGCCGAAGCTTTCGTTTGATTGATAGAGAGGTCCTTCGCGACTTTCCTTGATGATTTGTATGTTTGGTAAGATTTCCTGATCAATATTCGTTTCGTTTCATCAAGTGCTTTATCGAAGTTTGTAGTATATCTTTATCATGAATCTACATAAGTAATACGTATTTAAAGGAAATGTGTTAAGTTGGACTAAAATGATTATGGAGGCAGCGATGAAATACGAGATTATCCTATTTGATGTTGATGATACATTGCTAGACTTTAGAATATCGGAAAAAAAGGCACTGCATGAAGCCTTTTTGGAGTACGGTTTGCCCACAGGGGCAAAGGATTATGTGGTAGGCTATCAAGAAATCAGTAGAGGATTATGGAGAGATCTGGAACAGGGACTTATTGATTTAACTGAACTGGGAGTGGAAAGGTTTAAGCGGTTATTCCTTAAGCATGGTCTTAATATCCATGCGGATTCATTCAGCCGTGCGTATCTGGGATATTTGGGAAAGGAAATACATCTAATGCCAGGGGCTGTAGAGGTTTGCGAGAAGCTTAAAGGATGCCGGCTGGCTATTATAACAAATGGCTTTACGTCAGTGCAGACAGCAAGAATCGGGGGTTCTCCTCTTAGCCATACTTTTGAGCATTTGATAGCTTCCCAAGAGGCTGGGTTTCAGAAGCCTGATAAAGGGATTTTTGATTATGCATTTTCCAAGTTAAAGATCACAGATAAATCGAAAGCATTGATAGTGGGTGACTCCTTGACATCAGATATACAGGGTGGATTGAATTATGGAATGGACACCTGCTGGTACAATCCCCATCAAAAGGATAATAATCTAGGAATCAAGCCAACCTATGAAATCCGGAAGCTGACTGATCTTTTAGGGATTATAGGAAGTAAGCAAGTTTAGAGAGTTATCTGCGTTCTAAAAAACAGAGGCCGCTTGTCCAAGTGATAGGACATGCAGCCTTTGTTTTTATTTATGCCAAGGATTTTAGAATCAGTTCAAATCCAGCTCATTGGGTTTAAGAGTTTGATCCGTTTCGATCATTCTACTGGAATGCGGTAATAGCAGACAGAGTGCTAGGGAGATTATGAGGCCTGTCATCATGAATCCGCCAAATACCAAAGGGGATGGTCCATATGATTCCGCCATGGTGGTCCAGATGAGGGGACCGAAACCTGCAATGGCTGCCGCGACCTGATATCCGACGGATAATCCGGTATAACGGACCTTTGCTGGAAAGAGCTCTGAGAATAATGTTCCTTGTGTAGAAAAAATGGCTCCCCAGACGACTCCGAGCACAATTGCCTGCATAAAATAGAACCAGCCTACCCCTTGCCCAATCATTGTGAAATATGGGATAGCCAAGATGAAAAGGAGAATCAGGCCCCCAAAATAAATAATTTTTCGACCGATAAAATCAGAAATGTAACCAATGACTGGAATGGTAACTAGCATTGTAGCACAGCCAACCGTTAAAGCTGTCAAGGCTGAATCTCGTGAATAACCAAAATACATTGTAGTAAAGACGAGAACATAGGACATGATGAATACATTGAAGAACCCGTCCCCAATTTTTAGTCCGATTACTTGCAGTACACTTCTCCAATCGTGCTTCAACGTTTCAATAATGGGGACTTTTGCAAGATTACCGCTAACTTTCTGTTGCTGGAACTCCGTCGTTTCCTCAATTCCACTCCTTACCCAGATTGCCAATGCAATCAGTACACCGCTTAAAAGGAAAGGAATTCGCCAACCCCAAGCTAAAAATTGGGCATCGGTTGTCAAGGAACTTATAAGGATTAGGCTGAACGAACCGGCAACTAAACCGATGGGTACCCCTAGTTGGGGAATGGATCCATATAACCCACGGACACCCTTTGGAGCAGATTCCGTTGCCAATAGGATGGCTCCGCCCCATTCACCTCCCAGGGAAATTCCTTGAATCAACCTCAGCACCACCAAGATAGCGGGTGCCGCCAAACCAACCTGGGCATAAGTGGGCAGAACACCGATAAGCATTGAACTCCCGCCCATGCCAATTAGTGTAAACATGAGTGCTGCCTTCCGGCCGATGCGATCACCCATATGACCGAAGAGGATGCTCCCGATTGGACGGGCTGCGTAACCTGCCCCGAAAGTGACAAAGGCGAGAAGAAGTGAAATGGCAGGATCATGATTGGGGAAGAATAGAGTTGTAAAAACTAAGCCCGTTGCTGTCCCGTATAAATAAAAATCATACCACTCGATAACGGAACCGGCTAAACTAGCGAAAAGAACTCGACTTTTTTTCATGGATAATGCTCCTTTAATGCATAGTTTTACTCAAAAATGGTTTCATAAATAAAGCACTTACATTGAATGAACAAAATCGCTGGTTAGGAATATAAGTAAAAAACTGGATTATTTAGATTATTTTAGAGGGGTTATACATCACAGTCAATGTATTTCTGAATTTTCAGAAAAAATGAATCAATTAACTTAGCTCTTATCAGCTGTATTCGAATATAATTAATTCTAAAGTAATGGAAATAAACAAATTCAGACCTTAACGGATAAAATGGTGAAGCCAGTAAGGGGAAATTTTTAACTAAAGATGAGAACAACATTCACTTAAAATTATTTAGTATTTTTTATGTATAGAAGAGTGGCGATGTGGAAATCATGTGGATAAGGAAATAAAAAAGCGGAAAGGATAAGATTTTAATAAATAATAATAATCTCCAAGTTACTTAGTATAATAGAAAAAAGGTTAAGGAGTTGGTTTCGTATGGAGAAGCAATTGCCAGGAACATCGCTTGAACCTGAAGAGATGGCTGAATTGGTTTTGAAAAAGGCCCTTAGTGATTACCGGAAAGCACAAATCGAAAAAGAGATCGATGATTCATTGAAGAATCATGATAAGGATGAGTTCATACGTTTAACTGAAATATTGAAGGGCATTTCATGAAATTTTGCACACTGTAAAAAAGACAAGTAGCTTTGAAATAAAAGAAAAGAAAAGCTCATACGCACATAGAAGCCAGTGCAGCTTGATAATATAAATATGATGAAGATGAAATTTTATTTAATCTGAAACATAAGTAAATAGGAATCTATAGTATTATAATATTTTACATTGTAAGCGCTTTCTTGTATAATCATGATAATCAAATAAAGAAAACGATGGAGAGAAGATATTGTAAGTGCGCCAATGACTGAATTCACAGGTAGTGGAGGCTGAGGCTGGAAGGTATATGCATCAGGATAGAATGCTAAAAGGGGGAGAAGATATGAAAAAGAATGGAGTGTCGTTAGCTGAATTTATTCAGGAGGATCGATTCGAGCTCAACTCCTACATTACTTCTTTATTTAACAAACTGAATGACTATGTTCCCAAAAGCATTAAAGATAAAAAGTAAATGAATGTCAAAAATGAATTGGGAAATTATGCATGACTTCCTGATTCATTTTTATTTTTTTGCATTTCCAGTTTTAAGTCCGTGTCCTTAAGTCAAAGCCTGATTAAACGCATTAAAAGGCTTAAAGAGATATCTCTAAAGTGACTGGGTGAATATCTTATTTCTCAACTATCGCATCGGATAGGGATGCGAAAAGGTTTCAGTTTACATACAATAGCTTTACCTTCACTAAAATTCAGGCTCCCATTATGGGTGCCTCTTTTTTTGATGTATTCAGCTTCGATTAGGATATGTAATTCTTATTCTGTTGATATAGTAAAATATCTTTTGTTTTTTAGGCGGAACCGTTGAAATGAAAAAATTCGTTCTGATATATGTATTCAAGATTAATCCAATCATAAAAACCTGATATTCAGCAATAATGTCTTGATATATCTAAAAAAAGAAAAAGGAAAAATACAGGAACAACCGGAGCAACGGGATTAACTGGGCGACAGGATCAACAACAGGTCAACTGGAACAATTGTTGTTGGTTCGAGGTTGATTTTAAAGGGTGCTTCGCCTATTCGCAGCTCCATATTATCAACAGCAGTCTTAAATTTCTAATTATAATAATGATGTGGGTGTTAATTTATCAGCAGAGAATACAATCTCCTTCATGTATTTGATTTAGAGGCCACAGTTGTCTTTACAGGAGGAGCAGCAGGAGCCTCACTGACGATTATTCGTTGAATTAATTTAAGCCTGGAAATCTTACTTATAAAAGATATTTGTGAATCCCATTCATCTTGAATGTGGATTTTTTTATTGATTGTTTGTATTATGGCTTTTTTATTGTTATTGGGTTTATGGCAACTGGCATTTCATTACTAAAGGCTAAGGACCACCATCTATCGTGTCTAGGGGATTTTAATCCAGATGAATTTAAAAATACTTTTTGTATTTCTTTAATTTATAGATGACCGTCGGCTGACTGATGCCCAAATGGTCTGCCATTTCGTAGGTGGTTTTACATTGTTTCCATGCTTTAGCAATCAGTTGCATTTCAACCTTTTCCAGTGTCTTCTTTAAATCGAAATTCTCTTCACATTCTTTTTCGATTGCCAAGAAAGTGGAGTCTTCAGGCTGTTCTATTTGCCCTGTGATGGATTGTGGAAGGTGTTCGGGAAATATATTTGGCACTTCAATGGTCAGGATTAACCGTTCAATTAGGTTTTCTAATTCTCGTATATTCCCGGGCCAATTATAATGGGTCAAAACTTCATAAGTCGATGGATGGATTTTTTTGAATTTCTGGTATTTATCATTCGTTTTCTTTAAATAATGTTGTATTAAGAGAGGTATATCTTCTTTACGTTCATGCAAAGCCGGAATTTGGATGGGAATCACATTCAAACGATAAAATAAGTCTAATCTAAATTTACCTTGACTAACCATCCCCTTCAGATCTTGATTAGTTGCTGCAACAAGGCGGAAGTTAATATAGTTTTCTTTTTTTCCGCCGATGCGCTTTATCTTTTTTTCCTGTAATACTTTCAGTAATTTAGCTTGCATGGCAAGTGGGAGTTCCCCGATTTCATCCAAGAAAAGAGTTCCGCTGTCAGCCTGCTCAACCAGGCCTTGCCTTCCTTGTTTATCGGCCCCTGTAAATGATCCCGGCTCATAGCCGAATATTTCGGATTCAAACAAACTATCAGGTATCGTGCTGCAATTCACTTCGATAAAAGGTTCTTTCTTTCGGTTGCTTTGGTCATGAATAGCACGGGCAAAAGTGCTTTTCCCTACCCCGGATGGTCCTAATAAGAGAATCGTGGCATCGGTTTTTGCAACATTATGGATCGTTTTTAAAATCTGCTTCGTTTCATTACTTCTAGCGATCATATCATGGTAATCCAGTTCCTTTTCTCTTAAATCCTCGACTTCGGTTTGATAGCCTTTTACTTTTCGTTGTAATTGCTCAAATTGATCTTGCAATTGCAGAATCTCGGTTTGATCCTGGCCATAGCTGATTACCCTAACGAGAAGTCCGTCCTTATTAAAAATGGGATAGCCAGTCGACATGACAACATGACCTGTTTTTGTATGTTGCATTATACGCTTCGCTTTCTTTTCTTTTAAAACAATCGCATTGATGGATGGTGTGAGAAGGCCCTCACTTTCTAATTGATAGACAGAGGTACCGATATAAGAATCACTTTCCATACCATAAATCTCCCAAAGCTTTGGATTGGAATATAAAATGATTCCATCTTGATCGGTAATGAGGATGTTATTATTCGATGTTTCAATGATCTTATTAAGTTCTTCCTCCAGCATATCGTCATACATGAGTTCCGCTCCTTTGGGATGTTGATTAATTAAAATATAAATCAAAGAGTCAGAATAATCAAAAATTAAATTAAAAAATAAGAAAATGATTAAGTCTTTGATCATTTGATGAAACAGAATATCGAAAAGCCTTATAAACCGCAGCGAAATAATTGGCGTGAATCTTGCTTATGTAAAAGGTAAGAAGAGAACTTCCAAACAAGGGTGCTATATATTTCCATTCTATTAGTGTAAAAAAGATGGAAGTTCATTTAACATCATGAAATTGCAATGTAGTGAAAATAATAGTTGAAATTTAGGAGGATGTTACATGATGAAGTATCAACCGAAAGACTCATTCAAATCACCCCGTTTTTGCGGAGTACGTACGTTTATGCGGCTTCCATTTGTTGAACAGGTAGATGAACATATGGATTTTGTCATTACGGGAATTCCTTTTGATTCCGGGCAATCATTCAGGACGGGTGCGAGATTCGGTCCAGAAGCCATTCGCGATTTTTCAATCCTTTTACGTCCTTATAATCCAGAACAAGATATTAATATTTTTGACTATATATCAGGAATTGATTATGGCGATGTTCCGATCATTCCCGGTTATATCTCTGAAACATATAAAAAGATCGAAGAAGAGCTTACCCCCGTCATTGAAAAAGGGATCATCCCCATTTCATTAGGAGGCGATCATTCTATTACTCTAGGGGAGTTACGCGCAATCGTAAAAAAGCATGGACCAGTGGCCTTGCTTCAATTCGATGCTCACTCCGATACTTGGGATAGTTATTTTGATCAAAAGTATAATCACGGAACGGTTTTTCGCCGGGCAATAGAAGAGGGTCTCATCGATGTATCGCGATCTCTTCAAATTGGAATGAGGGGTGGTCTTTACGGACCGGAAGATCTTCAGGATGCCCAGGATTTAGGTTTGGGGGTTTATACGACGAACGATTATAAACGCATCGGGGTCCAAAAGATGCTAGAGGTCATTCATGAACGTGTCGCGAAGGGCCCGGTGTTTTTATCTTTTGACATTGATTTTTTAGATCCCGTCTATGCCCCTGGAACGGGGACCCCGGAGGTTTCAGGGGCCAGCATTGATGATGCTTTAGCCTTTGTAAGAGGATTGACGAATATAGATTTTGTAGGATTCGATCTTGTTGAGGTTTTACCTTCATACGATCACGGACAAATCACGGCTGCCGCAGCAGCTAATATTGTCTATGAATTCATCACACTCATCGCTCTCGCAAAAAAAGGTAAACTGGAGAAAAAAGAGAGAACGGGAGATCTGGAAACGCAGCTTAACAACTAGTTCTCTCATATAAATTGAAGGGAGGAACGGTGAAATCCAATCCTTCCCTCTTTAAACACAAAGCGATAAAAACAAAACAACCCCAAAAGGAGATGTGTACATGCATATTTTGGATATATCGATCATGATTCTATATTTTTCTGTTTTAATCATTGTGGGAGTAATCGGATCCAAACGGGCAAAAACGGCAGATGATTTCATTGTAGCAGGGCGTAATCTAGGGCATTTTATGTATTTATCCTGTTTAGCTGCTGTGATATTAGGGGGGGCTTCCACTCTAGGTACAGCAAAGTTAGGTTATCAGTTTGGGATATCCGGTATTTGGCTAGTGGTGATGATTGGACTCGGCATTATCGCTATCGGGTTATTTTTAACAAATAAGATATTTGATTTAAAAGTACTGACGATCAGTGAAATGCTTGAGAAGCGTTACAATTCTCAAACAAGATTGATTAGTGCCCTTGTCTCTGTTATCTATACTTTCATGCTGACTGTAACGCAAGTGATTGGGATGGGGACGATATTACATGTTTTGGCTGGCTGGAATTTAACGGTTTCCATGATAGTCGGGGGTGGGATCGTTTTATTTTATACAATATTAGGAGGTATGTGGTCAGTCACCATGACTGATGTCGTGCAATTCGTCATCATGACGATCGGTATTTTCTTTATCATGCTTCCATTGAGCATCTCTAAGGCAGGAGGGTGGGGATCGCTTAAAGAAAATCTCCCTGCATCCCATTTCGAGTTAGGCAACATTGGCGGAGAGACAATTTTTCAATACTTCTTACTATTTACTTTAGGGGTTGTTGTTGGCCAAGATATCTGGCAGCGTCTTTTTACTGCACGAACCAAAGCGATATCTCGTGGCGGAACGGTTGGAGCGGGAATATATAGTGTTTTTTATGCGATAGCAATCAGTATCATTGGAATGTGCGCTTTTATTATCCTTCCTAATTTAGGTGATCCACAAAACGCTTTTACTAGTATAGCGATGGAAACTTTGCCTCCTGGTCTATTGGGGGTCGTCATTGCGAGTGTGGTATCTGCCCTAATGTCCACAGCTTCAGGGACATTGCTTGCTTCTTCCACTTTAGTTGTTAATGACATCATTAAAAAATATATCGGTCCAGGAATGAGTGAACATCAATTTTTAAAAACATCCCGGATTACGACTTTAACGATTGGTGTATTGACCATTATCGTTTCGATATGGATTCAGGATATTTTAGTTGCATTGGATGTAGCTTACGCAATTTTATCTGGTGCTGTGTTCTTTCCAATCATCCTTGGATTCTTTTGGAAGAGGGTAACGGCTACAGCCGCATTTTACTCCATCCTGGCCAGCATGGTCGTTATTATTGTTGGATTGGTGATAAATGGACCTTCCTCCACTCAACCAATTCTGTACGGGCTCGCTACTAGTTTTGTCGTCATTACTACATTTACTTTCCTAAGTTCGAAAAATCATCTCGAGAACAAAAGCGAGGAAATGCAAGATGTTAAGGGTAAAGCTGACATGGACACCATGGCTAATTGATGGTTCACCAAAAAAACAGAAAAAGAATCAAGGAGGAAAGAAAAATGACAAAGACAATTTCCCTGCAACCCGAAACATTCAATACAATGGAAGAAGAGCGCAATCACCGGAAAGAACGGTTGGCAGCTTCATTCCGGCTTTTTTCAAAGTTTGGTTTCGATGAAGGGATAGCTGGCCATATTACGGTCCGTGATCCAAAATATACAGACCATTTCTGGGTCAATCCGTTTGGGATGCATTTTAGTCAAATTTCCGTTTCAGATCTTATATTGGTTAATCATAAAGGTGATATTGTAGAGGGTGAACATTCAGTGAATGGTGCTGCCTTTGCCATCCATTCGGAAATTCATAAAGCACGACCGGATGCAGTTGCAGCGGCACATGCTCATTCGGTCTATGGAAAGACATGGTCTTCTTTAGGGAGACTGTTAGATCCGATTACGCAAGATGCCTGCCAATTTTACAATGACCATGCATTATTTGATGATTTTACTGGTGTGGTTTATGCATCTGAAGAAGGGAAACGCATTGCCAGGGCTCTAGGTCAATACAAAGCTGTCATCCTCCGCAACCATGGATTGTTAACGGTGGGCCAATCTGTAGATTCAGCTGCTTGGTGGTTCATAACGATGGAACGTTCATGTCAAGCACAGATAATGGCTGAATCTGTAGGCAGGCCCATTTTTATAGAACAGGAGTATGCAAAGTTAACTGCAGAACAAACGGGAACTGAATATGAGGGATGGCTGAGTTTTCAGCCTCTTTGGGATAGAATTAGAGAAGAGCAACCGGATTGCTTGAAGTGATCATAAAGCACGGGGATAGACACGAAACATGAAACGGATTGCTTTCATCAAAGAGGGAAAAAGGGATTGCAGGTTCTTGAGGAGGTTTAATAATGTCCGATTCTAAGAAAACAGCACCTTCACTTTATATCAGGGTCGATATACCGGAGAAATACATCAATGAGTTTAAGGAGATTTGTTCTGAAGTTGTTATCGAACCATGGGAATTCGGCGAAACTGAACCGCAGCCAACAGTGGATCTATCAAAGTTTGATATCCTTTATACGCTGGGACTTCATGATAATCTTAGCATTTTAAAAAAAGCTCCAAAAATTAAATGGATACATTCAGACAGTGCGGGAGTGGAGGCCATGCTGAATGAAGACATCAAAAAAAGCGATGTCATCATCACTAATGTCAAAGGCTGCTCATCTGTCCCGATAGCCGAGCATACAATTGCGATGCTATCTTCGTTAGCAAGGGGTGTGCCGACAATGATCAGAAATCAAATAAACAAAAATTGGGTTGAAATCCCTGTGAAAGACCTTGAGAATTCAACAGTCGGGATAATTGGGTATGGTGATATTGGCTTTGAGATAGCAAAGAGATGTAAAGGACTAGGAATGACCGTTATTGGCTGCCGCAGAAATCCCGCCCAGAGGAAGGAAGAATATGAACCTGCTGATTTGATAATGGGTATGGATCAAGTGGATGAGGTCCTTTCTAGGTCCGATTTTGTAGTCTTGGCACTCCCGTTTACGAAAGATACCTCTTATTTTTTAAATGAAGAACGCATAAATAAAATGAAAAAAGGCAGCCATTTAATTAATGTCGGCCGTGGTAATACGATTGTGGATGAAGATTTAATTGAATCATTGAAAAATGGGCACATATCAGGAGCGGCGCTCGATGTGTTTGAAGTAGAACCTTTACCTGAGGATCACCCTTTCTGGCAGCTGGAAAATGTCATGGTATCCCCACATAATGCTTACAACTCTGCCAAACATCTAGATCGTGTAATGGAGTTATTCCTGAAAAATTTAAAGCTGTTTTCTGACGGTAAGCCGCTCAAGAACGTTGTGGAAAAAAGACTGGGTTATTAACAGGAATGGGTTATGAAAAGGAAGCTCTCAACGAATGGGAACTTTCAAACTTTCAATGATATGAATGGAGTAGGAGGGCAGACCTTGATTGGGGTTTGCTTTTTTTTTGAATAAAAGGTGCTGCCTTCATGTTTTTCTTGTATAGGACAATCTCTGATCAGGAAAAGCTGGTTGTAAGGAGGCGGTGTGAATGGGTACTTTCGAAGTTATTTCCCTAATGCTAAGCTTTGGCATGTTTGTAATTGCTATTCTTGGTTTCAAAAATCATGACAGGAATCCTTGAAGATAACGATATGTTTATGATAAGCCAGGCCGCTGTGTTTGATAATGGAAGCGTTTTAAAAAATACCGGGATTTAATAGAAGGTATGATTTCCTCGAACTTGCAGAGAACACCGAGTATAAGGTGTTCTTTTTGTTGTATAAGTATTTCACATGCGTTCATAAGCAAATCCCATCCATTCATTGGAAGTCATCTTTGACAAAACAATAATATACAAGTATAGTCCTAATAGACTGGTTGATATAATTTCAAGGAGTGATCCAGCTATGGCAGACAAACGAAACTCTAAAGACATTCTTATTGAAGCTGCTTCCCGACTTTTTCGCATACGTGGATATTATGGTGTAGGACTTAAGGATATTATTGAGGAAAGTGGTATCCCAAAAGGTTCGCTGTATCATTATTTTCCGAAAGGCAAAGAAGAATTGGCGATAGAGGCGATTATTCATACAAAAGAATTCGTGATAGATGAAATTCAACGGGGATTTGATGAAATCGAAGACCCTATTAAAGCGATTCAGGCTCATATTTTTCAATTATCCGAGGTTTTTGGTGAAAGTGAAAATCTATTAGGACTGCCAATCGGGACGATAGCGGCGGAAACATATACGACGAGTGAGCCGATAAGAACGGCCTGTCAAGAAGCGATAGAAGATTGGCAATCCATATATGTGAAGAAATTACTCGAGGCGAAATTCAGTGAGAAACGGGCAAAGGAATTGAGTATCGTAATTAATGCTTTAATTGAGGGCGGTATCCTTTTATCCTTAACGGCGAAAAACGGGAAACCTCTCCAAGCCATTGCGGAACAGATACCATTATTGTTGATAAATAAATAAGTCATACGGAAAAATTATTTTATGCTTACATCGAACAGTCAGTAATTGGAGGAATCATTTTATGTCTTTAGATGCAACACAGCAACAAAACCAAGTCATTAGAACTACCCCCATTTTAATTGCATTTTTAATTGCAGGGTTCATTGGGTTATTCAGTGAGACGGCTTTAAACATGGCGCTGGGGGATTTAATCCAGGAATTCAATGTCAGTCCTTCCACCGTGCAATGGCTGACAACGGGTTATTTATTAACATTGGGGATATTGGTTCCCGTTTCGGGACTCCTGATTCAGTGGTTCAATACCCGTCAATTATTCATTGCATCAATGGTGTTCTCCATCATTGGGACGCTCATTGCAGCAATTGCACCTGGGTTCGGCATCTTGATGCTAGCTCGTGTCATCCAGGCAATCGGAACAGGTCTTTTATTGCCTCTCATGTTCAATACCATTTTATTGATTTTCCCGATCCATAAAAGGGGAGCGACGATGGGATTGATGGGGCTGGTGATCATGTTTGCCCCAGCCATCGGACCGACAGTTTCAGGTTTGATTATTGAAAATTTGAAATGGAATTACATTTTTTGGGTGTCTTTGCCATTCTTTGTGATTGCTTTACTATTCGGTCTCAAGTATATGCAAAACGTTTCAACAATCACCAAACCTAAAATCGATGTACCATCCATTATTTTATCGACCATCGGTTTTGGAGGAATTGTTTATGGCTTTAGTATTGTTGGGGAACATGGATGGAGTAATGCGATAGTTCTATCCTCGCTCATTGTCGGCCTTATAGCGCTATTCCTGTTTGCTGTAAGACAATTCAATATGGATAAACCGATGATTGACTTGCGCGTTTTTAAATATCCCATGTTCACTTTAGGGTTAATAACCGTCTTCATCACCTTCATGATCATCATGTCATCCATGATCCTCTTACCGCTATACCTGCAAACCGGGCTGGCATTAGCTGCGTTTTCAGCTGGTCTGGTACTTTTACCGGGTGGAGTGCTTAATGGTATCATGTCTCCGGTTACTGGACGTATATTTGATAAGTTCGGACCAAGAGGGCTAGTGATTCCAGGCTTTATTATCATGATTGCCATGTTATGGACTTTGACGAACGTAACGACTGAAACATCCATCATTATGGTAATCATCATGCATACTCTCCTTATGATTGGTGTTTCGATGGTCATGATGCCCGCCCAGACAAATGGGCTGAATCAACTGCCGAAAAATCTTTATCCGGATGGAACGGCTCTTATGAATACATTGCAACAAGTATCGGGAGCTATCGGGACAACCGTTGCCATTACCATCATGTCAGCATCCCAAAAAAATTATATGGCAAATGCAGAAGATCCGTTCGATCCATCAGCCATTAGCGGTTCATTGACTGCAGGCGTTCAAGATGCCTTCATTTTCGGTCTAGTCCTTGCAATCATTGGTTTGATCATATCGTTTTTTATCAGAACAGCACGTGACTAAAAAGGTAATGAAAAAAGATCCATTAGCCAGCAGGGAAAAGGTTTTCTCTGACTGGCTTTTTTGTTTGGAAAAAAGCAATTTAGAACCATCCATTTATTGGTAATGAATAAGTGCTTTTTTATTGGTCTTTAATACCATTTTTTATCAAATGGTATTAAATTCAGAGTGAATTATTTGAAAATTAACCACTTATCGGATAATCTTACACAATAATAGTTACTAAAAGTTAGCTCAGGTAAAGTGGTTAACAGGAGGAATTCAAATGAAAAAAATAACTAAACTGTTGGAACCTGTAACAATAGGTGCATGGAACTTAAAAACAAGAACGGCAATGGCTCCTATGACCCGCTCGTTTGCCAATAACGAAACTGGTGTTGTGAATGACCTGACCGTAGAATACTACCGAAAACGGGCTCAAGATGGAATCGGGCTTATCATTACAGAAGGTGTCGTGATTTCACCAAGAGCAAAGGGTAATCCTGGGGTGCCCGGGATTTATACTCAAGAGCAAATAAATGGGTGGAAAAAAGTAACGGAAGCTGTACACGCTGAAGGCGGAACGATCATTGCGCAAATCTGGCATGTTGGCCGTGCAAGCCATCATGAAATTGCAGGAGGACCTCCGCAGGCCCCTTCTCCTATCGCTGCTGAAGGAAAGGTTTCAAGATTCGGAAAACCTTTTGATATTCCTGAAGAAATGACAGAGACGGATATTGCAGAAGTAGTGAACCAATATAAACAAGCTGCAAAGAATGCGATGGATGCTGGCTTTGACGGCGTTGAAATTCATGGTGCACATGGCTACTTAATAGACCAGTTCAATTCTGACACTTCCAATAAAAGGGCGGATCGATACGGCGGTGATTTGAAACAGCGTCTGACATTTATGAAGGAAGTGCTAAAAGCTGTTATTGATACGGTTGGAGTGGAACGTACCCTTATTCGTTTCTCGGCTTTGAAAATTGACCAGCAGTCTTACATGTGGGAAGACCCTGAAACAGCGATCCAAACATTTATTGAAGCGTTTAATGAAACAGGAGTCAAAATGATTCACCCGTCCACGATGGAATTTACCAAACCGATTGCAAGGGGACTGACCATGCATGAATTGGTACGCAGCCACTGGGATGGAATTATAGTTGGTGTGGGAGGGCTTGATCCTGAAACAGCAGAAGCCGCACTGGAAAAGGGCACAATTGACGTTGCGGCGATTGGACGTCCGCTTATCGCCAACCCGGATTATCTGGCACGAATTAAGCATGAAGAAAAACTTGTTGATTACGAGGCAAAGAAACATTTAGGGCAACTTATTTAATTGAGAAAAAACATAGCCTTTTTTAAATGTCAGTGTACAAAATACCAATCATTTTTTTCTTTCAATTTACTGATGCGATTCTTCATTAAGAAGGGTCGCCTTTTCCATATGGAGCTAAAGGGAAGAAAGAATGATGAGACAACAATTCATTCCCAATACCCAAAGTAGAAAGCTGGTATATCAATGGAACGTATTATGGTTATAGGAGTATCCGCGGGCGTCGGAAAATCTACTTTTGCAAGAAGACTAGGAGAAAATTTAAATATTGATGTACATCATTTGGATACATTCTACTGGAGGCCTGGCTGGGTGGAAGCTCCTTTAGAGGATTTTATTTCTGCTCAGAAGGAAGTATTGAGTGATGGCAAGTGGATAATGGATGGTAATTATAGTAATTCTTTTGACTTACGTTCTAAGCATGCCGATACGATTATTTATTTAGAACTCCCTCTCCGTGTTTGCCTTTACCGTGTTGTAAAACGTTGGCTGTCTTATATAGGGAAAACAAGACCTGATATGGGTGAGGGCTGTTATGAAAAATTAGACTGGCAGTTTGTTAAATTTATAATGACCACCTACTTTCCACGTAAGAAAAAAATGAAAAAAAGACTTGAAGATCTTCAAAGAAGTGAGCCTGAAAAGATAATGGTTATTTTAAAAAGCAAGCAGGAAATTGAAGAATATTTGTTAAACTGAGCCGGGGTGATCAACAGATGCAATGGTTCATGAAAAGGCTGTGAAATCAGCTCTTTATCTTATGCAATAAAGGGAAAGGCTAGTCAATTTCAGTAATACGAAACTTAAGGAAAATACTTATTAACTTTAAATGTTAGATAATCACTTTAATAATTGGTTCGAAGAGTTTATCACAGATGCAAAAAGCCTTCCTAGTCCTAGGAAGGCTTTAAGCCTGATGATAAAGGTTTTTTAATATAAATGATAGCAAAAATGGGAATTTCCAAAGAGTGAAGTGTACAAACAAAGCAGTTTTACAGGAGGAAATTAGTTGGCATGGTTTTTGCTTGATATAAATGATGAGTAAATAGAGAAAGTAGGGAGTGATGAATCGCCAATTACTAAAGCTTTATTGGAAAGAGTTTGCTGCAGGAAGTGGATGTATGGATGCTCTGGATTGCGAAAGATATCTTGAAGCAAGAGCGATCAAGTAATGAAGACAATCAGTATAGCATTGAGAACAAAATATAGGGAGGATTGTAATTATGAAAGAGATAAAAACAAAGAAAGAGTTTGATGAGGCGATTTCATCAACAAAACCAGTTGTTGCCAAATTTTATGTTGAATGGTGCCCAGACTGTCAGAATACCAATTTATTCATGCCAATTGTAGAAGAAGCGTATAAAGAAAAAATAGATATGATCGCAGTAAATCGAGACCATTTTCCGGAATTATTAGAGAAGCTAGATGTGTATGGAATCCCAAGCTTTATTGCTTTTCAAGAAGGGAAGGAACTTAATCGCTTTGTAAGTAAACTCGGAAAAAGCCAGGAGGAGGTTGAACAGTTTCTCAATCAAATCGTAGTGGAAAGTGAAAAATTAGAAAGATAATCATTTACTGACATTTAATTGGGAGGGCGCCTATCGAAAAAGATTTCGGCGCCGCTTCCAATCTGAAGCGTTAAATTGATGAGCTTCTTTATAAAATTGATATGAGGTGATTAAGAATGGCAAAGATGAAGAATGAGACACATTACAAAATTTTGATTGTAGGAGGCGGCAGTGCCGGAATTACGGTCGCGGCACGTCTCCTCCGTGAATCACGCACTCTGAGCGGAAACATTGCCATCATTGACCCTGCGACGAAACATTATTATCAACCTTTATGGACGCTTGTAGGAGCAGGCGAAGCTGACAAAACTGTGACACAAAGGGAGGAGGCATCTGTTATTCCGAAAGGAGCCGTATGGGTACAGGATGCGGTTACCACATTTCAGCCAGATGAAAACGTTGTTGTAACAGCATCCGGAAACAAACTGCACTACGAATATTTAGTTGTCGCTGCGGGGATTCAAATTAACTGGCATGAAATCAAGGGGTTAAAAGAGAGTATAGGAAAGAATGGGGTATGTAGTAATTACTCTTATGATTATGTTGATAGCACTTGGGAGGCGATCCGAAACTTCAAGGGCGGGACTTCCATCTTTACCAATCCGAACACTCCGGTAAAATGCGGTGGTGCTCCTCAAAAAATTATGTATTTGGCGGAAGAATATTTCAGAAAATCAGGAGTTCGCCAGCAATCTTCGGTTATTTTTGTTTCAGGCAGCCCATCCATATTCAATGTAAAAAAATATGAACAGGCACTAAACAAAATAATTGAACGAAAAGAAATCGCAACATGTTTTATGCATCATCTCATTGAAATTGATGGTGATAAAAAACGAGCGACATTTGAAAATCTAAATACAAATGAGCGCGTGAATATGCAATATGACATGATTCATGTGGTACCGCCGATGAGCGCCCCGGATTTCATCAAGAATAGTTCCCTTGCTGCTAGTAATGGCTGGCTGGCAGTGGACAAATATACGCTGCAGCATGAACACTTTGACAATATATTCGGCATAGGGGATTGTACAAACCTGCCTACGTCAAAAACAGGGGCTGCTATTCGCAAACAAGCACCAGTGCTTGTGCAAAATTTACTTCTTCGAATACGTGCCAAACAAATGGTTCATAAATATGACGGCTATACATCATGTCCACTTGTTACTGGATACGGGCGGCTTATACTGGCTGAATTCAATTATGATTTACAGCCTCAAGAAACCTTTCCTATCGATCAATCCCGTGAGAGGTTCAGTATGTATGTATTGAAGAAAAACTTGCTTCCCGTTATGTATTGGAATGGGATGCTTAAAGGTATGATGTAATAGCATTTCTGATATCCATAAAATAAGGAGGAAGATTTATGCTGCTCAAATATTTTTATGATGAGAAACTGGCCCAAGCTTCATACCTTGTGGGATGTCAAGCTACTGGCGAAGCGATCATTATTGATCCGTCACGTAATGTAGAACCTTACATAAAAACGGCAAGAGCAAATGGTGTGAGGATCGTGGGTGTAACGGAAACACACATCCATGCCGATTTTTTGTCTGGTTCACAGGAGCTGGCTTCAAGGCTTGGGGCAACATTGTATTTATCTGATGAGGGAGGGCCGGACTGGAAATATGAGTACGTTACTGGGGATGAACACCGCTTTCTAAGAAATGGAGATGTATTTACGATTGGAAATATCCATTTTGAGGTGATTCATTCACCAGGACACACACCTGAACATATATCACTGCTTATAACAGATGGGGGTACAGTTACCAAGGATCCACTCGGGATATTTACTGGAGATTTTGTATTTGTCGGTGATGTGGGTCGTCCCGATTTATTAGAAAAAGCCGCAGGGGTGCACGGGTCCTCGGAAAAAATGGCACGCAAGATGTATCGGTCTCTGCAGCAGTTTAAAAATCTTCCTGACTATCTGCAAGTATGGCCAGGGCATGGAGCGGGCAGTGCCTGTGGAAAAGCGCTAGGAGCAATCCCATCATCAACCATCGGATATGAAAAACGGACAAATTGGGCACTGCAATATGATAATGAGGAGCGCTTTATAGAAGCGCTGTTGGCTGGACAGCCGGAGGCACCCCCTTATTTTTCAATGATGAAGCGGTTGAATAAAGAGGGTCCGCAGCAAATTCGAAGTATAGCAGCACCACTTCGTATGGCGGTTTCAATAGATATTGTACAGGAATGGGCGAAACAGGGAATTGTCATTGATACACGTCCGGCCAGTGAATTTGCTAAAAAGCATATACAAGGTGTAATTAATATCCCTTATAACAAATCATTTATAACCTGGGCGGGATGGCTGTTGGACTATGACCGACCTTTATATCTTCTCGCAAGCAATGATGTTGTGGAAATTATTGTGAATGATCTCCAGTCCATTGGATTGGATCACGTCGTTGCAACAATGGAACCATATATCAATGAGATGGCAGGAGAAATTGATTCGCGTGTAATGAAGTATAAAGAAGTGACAATGGACAAGATAGATGGTGCTATTCAATCAGACCGTATATATGTCCTTGATGTCCGAAGCATGGGCGAATGGGAGGAAGGCCATATTCCGCAGGCGAAGCATGTGATGCTTGGTCATTTACAAGAACAGGCACACAAAATTCCGCATGATAAACCAATTTTGGTTTATTGCAAAACCGGCGGAAGATCGGCCATCGCTGCAAGCCTTCTACAAGTTCATGGTTTTAAAGAAGTACAAAGCCTTGTAGGCGGATATGAGGAATGGAGAAAACAGCAGAAGTTGCGCCCTGCCAGAGATGCTAAATGAATTCTTTGAATTTTATCATACATGCGAAAATACTTACCATAGTTGCAAATGTGCCAATGCTTAGGATGAAAAGTTTTTTAAATAATCACCGCGGTATAAGGAGATTTTATAGAAGAAATAGGTTGGCATGGCAATTGCATATATAAAGAGGCAAGGTACACAAGCGAACATGAGAAGGAGAGATACTCGATGAAATATAATTTCGACCAAGAAATCCGTCGACTGAACACTGATTGTGAAAAATGGGATAAACTTGAAAATCAATTTGGGGTAAAGGATGTTATACCGATGTGGGTGGCCGATATGGATTTTCAGTCTCCACAACCTATCATCGAAGCATTAAAACAGCGTGTGGAGCACGGTGTATATGGCTACACACTTAGACCGGACTCGTATATGGAATCGATTGTAAGTTGGCTAAAAAGAAGACATCGATGGTCCATTGAGAAAGAATGGATTACCCACAGCCCAGGCGTGATTCCAGCCCTATCGTTGGCGATTCAGTCCTTCACTCAGACAGGGGACAAAATAATTATCCAACCTCCTGTATACCATCATTTTGCCCGTGTGATTCAAGCGAACGGCCGTGAAATTGTAAACAACCCGCTTAAGCTTGAAAATGGACATTATTCCATAGATTTCGCAGACCTAGAGGCAAAGATAGATTCAACGGTAAAAATGCTGATTTTGTGTAGTCCTCATAACCCGATTGGAAGGGTATGGAGCAAAGAAGAATTGACGAGATTGGGACAGATTTGCATGAAGCATAACATTCTCGTTGTGGCAGATGAAATTCATTGTGACTTTGTTTATAAGACACATACTCACATTCCATTTGCCTCTATATCAGAAGAGTTTGCAAATCATTCTCTTACCTGCATTGCGCCAAGCAAAACTTTTAACCTGATGGGTGTACAGACGTCAAGTATCATTATTCCAAATCAACAACTGCGCGATAGGTATGATCGAGAACTTAATACATTATCCATTGGTTCGCCGAACATATTTGGCGTTGTTGCGTTAGAGGCTGCTTACCGACACGGAGAAGAATGGCTGGATCAGCTCCTTGAATATTTGCAGGGGAATTTGGAATTCACTCTGAATTACTTCAGCAAAAACATCCCGCAAATTAAAGTCATCCAGCCGGAAGGCACATACCTTGTATGGCTGGATTGCCGGGAACTGGGTTTTTCAGTTAAAGAATTGGATGAATTTATGTTACGTAAAGCAAGGGTTGCAATGAATGAAGGGCTCATTTTCGGTATGGAAGGTGAAGGCTTCATGCGGCTCAATATTGCTTGTCCGCGTTCGATGTTGAAAAATGCTTTGGATGGCATAGAAAAAGCTATCTCCTCTTTGTGTAAAGCGTAGAATTTATGCAATAATAAAATTATTTTATTATTGCATATAACGTTATAGCAGAGGAGGATAATATGGCAGGCTTTATCGGCATACAGCAGTTTATTCAAGATTACGCGGAGAACACAGCAGGAATCCTTGGTCTGGATATAACCGTGCTTGATGAAAAGGGCGTTCGGATTAGCGGAACTGGCTACTATAAAGATCTCATTGGCAAAACCGCTCCGGAAGGCTCCTTTTTCAGAATGATATTGGAAACAGGGGAGCCTGGAGTGGTTTACGACGTGAAAAGAGATGAGTCGCAGTGCAGGAGTTGTAAATTCGTGAATCAATGCAAAGAACTCGCTACCATCGGGTTTCCTATTGTAAAGCAAGACAAACCAGTTGGCGTCATCGGCATGATTGGTTTTTCCCATGAACAAAAGGAGAAAATGATTATTGAATCAGAGAATCTAATACAGTTTTTACGCTATGTTAGTACATTGTTGGTCAATAAATTAGCAATGCTGGACCCTGAGAAGGAACCGGGTTGCAAAATTCAAGAAGAGATTCCGATTCCCCCGAAGGTTTTTACTTTTGAAAACATTCTTGGAAAAGATTCCGGGCTTAAAGATGTTATTAAGAAAGCTAAAAGGATTATAAACAGCCCTTCCACTGTTTTGATCAGGGGAGATAGCGGTACGGGGAAAGAATTAATAGCCAAAGCGATTCATTTTGAAAGCAAGCGGCGGATGCATTCATTTGTGGCAGTTAATTGCGCTGCCATTCCTGAGAGCTTGTTGGAAAGTGAGTTGTTTGGTTATGAGGGTGGCTCATTTACCGGGTCAAAGCGGAATGGGAAAATGGGGAAATTCGAATTAGCACATAACGGGACCATTTTCCTTGATGAAATTGGCGATATGCCGCTTTTCTTGCAGCCAAAGTTATTACGGTTTTTACAAGAAAGAGAGTTTGAAAGAATCGGTGGAAAAAAAGCAATCCAGATTAATGTACGGGTGATTGCAGCCACTCACCAAAACCTGGAGGAAATGGTGCGGAACGGCACTTTTCGCGAGGATTTATATTATCGTCTCAATGTCATCCCTCTCCATACCAAACCTTTAAGAGAGAGGCGTGATGATATCGCTTTGTATCTTGAACATTTCATGCATAAACATTGTAAGATCATGCAAAGGCACCCATTGAGATTTGACCCCATGCTGGAACGATGGCTTATAAGCTATGATTGGCCGGGGAATATACGGCAGTTGGAAAACGCCGTAGAATATATGGCAAATATGGCTGAATCAGATATCGTATCTTTCCATGATTTACCTGACTATCTGTTTCAACAGGATCCTCTTTCTGTAGAGTGTAGAGGGTTAAGTTTAGAACAAATGATTTCTGAATATGAAAAAGACGTAATCCAGAGCTATTTCCTGGCTGAAAAATATCGGCATGATAAGGAACAAATTGCCCGGGAACTACAGATTAGCCTCTCTACTCTTTATCGCAAGTTGGAAAAATATAAATTATGTTAACTTCATAGAAAATATCTATTTTTCTCAATTAAAGTTTCTTAAAATAAAAGCGGGAGAGTGCATATCATTTTCTCGCCTGAATTTTAGAAGGATGAGGACAAAAGCGGAAGGTAGAATATTTTATAAAATAACTGAAAGTTCTGTAAAAAATTGATAAAGAAATTTTTTGAAATAACAGCCAGATGAACCTTTCATACAAATTGTATTTGAACGATGAGTAAAAAGGGGGATACACTATGGGGAAATTAGAAGCAGAGATAAGTAACACCCTAGAAGAGCGAAATTCAAAAGGATCATTACAAAGGAAGCTGCAATCCAGACATTTAACGATGATGGCTATAGGTGGCGCTATTGGAACTGGATTGTTTGTATCCAGCGGATCGACGATTAGCACTGCGGGGCCGGGGGGAGCGCTTGCTGCATACATTCTGGTAGGGATCATGGTCTATTTTGTTATGAATAGTTTAGGAGAGCTATCGGCCTTCTTACCGCTCCCGGGGGCCTTTGACATCTATGCCTCAAAGTACATTGATCCTGCATTAGGCTTTGCGTTAGGTTGGAACTATTGGTATACAACCGCGATAACGGTTCCTGCAGATTTGGTGGCCTCTACTCTTATTATGAAGTATTGGTTTCCGGACTCACCTTCTATCTTGTGGAGTGCACTATTTCTGGGTTTGTTGCTAATATTAAATGTTTTATCAGTCAAGGCATATGGGGAAAGTGAATACTGGTTTGCCGGCATTAAGGTCATCTCAATCATCGTATTTCTCGTTATTGGGGTTGCCATGATTTTTGGAATTATGGGAGGACATGCGGTCGGGTTCAGTAACTTTACCCAAGGAGATGCTCCTTTCCATGGCGGGCTTGTATCTATCTTTAGTGTAGTGCTCATCGCGGGCTTTGCGTTCCAGGGAACTGAGGTGATTGCGACGGCAGCCGGTGAAACCGAAAATCCATCGAAAAACGTACCGAAAGCGATTCGGTCAATCTTCTGGCGAATCCTTATTTTCTACGTGTTGACGATTTTTGTTATCGGTTTAATTATTCCTTATACGGATCCAAACCTGCTTAAATCGGGTGTTCAAAATGTATCTATCAGCCCTTTCACGCTTGTTCTTCAAAGAGCTGGGTTGGCATTAGCCGCTTCCGTCATGAATGCCGTGCTTCTTACATCTGTTTTATCAGCAGCAAATTCAGCAATGTATGCTTCTTCACGTATGCTATGGGCACTGGCGAAAGAAGGAAAGGCACCACGAATCTTTGCACGGCTTAACAGAAAGGGAATTCCCATGTGGGCCCTTTGTACAACTGCTTTTATAGGACTTGCCTCTTTTTTGGCTTCCCTTTTTGGAAATGGTTCAGTTTTCATTTGGTTGATAAATGCTTCAGCCCTTACCGGATTTATCAAATGGTTCGGGATTGCCGTTAGTCATTACCGCTTCCGTAAAGCCTATGTAGCCCAAGGCAGGGATCTCAATGAATTGCCGTTTAAAGCCAAATGGTACCCGCTGGGCCCGGTCATCACACTGTTATTTTTTGTGGTTTTCATTTTTGGGCAGACTTTTTTTTACGGAGATCAAATTAGCTGGGCAGAAATTATAGCGACGTATATAGGTCTTCCTATTTTCTTGCTTCTCTGGCTTGGTTATAAAATCATTAAGAAAACAAAAATAGTTCCTCTGATGGAGTGTGATTTTGAGCGCAAAGAATAAGAGGGAAGGCTTGTGTGAATGTAAGCGTTTTATTCAAAGGAGAATTAAATTCAATTCCGTTTTTTAATAGGATTACAAAAAAAAAAAGAGGTGGTTTATATGTTAAAAGAAACAATCATAACCAATGAAGCCCCCAAGGCTATCGGTCCTTATTCACAAGGTATAAAAGTAGGAAACGTAGTGTATACTTCTGGGCAGCTTCCCATTCATCCAGAAACTGGAGAAATGCCTGATAATATTGAGGAGCAAACAAGGGTGTCATTGGAGAATCTTAAGAAGGTTATAGAAGCGGCGGGAGCAAGCTTACAGCAGGTAATAAAAACAACGGTTTTTTTAAGCGATATGAGTCACTTTGCTGCAATGAATCATGTATATGGAGAATTCTTTTTGGATGATTATCCTGCTAGAAGTGCGATTGAAGTTGCTCGTTTACCTAAAGACGCTTTGATTGAAATCGAAGCAATTGCTATAATCTAATAATAATTGAAAAGAGAACGTCAAATTGATATTCTCTTTTCTTTACTTTACATAGGGTAGTCCTAGACAGAGAATACAGGAGGAGAATTAATATGAATTTAGCGCAATTTCCCAGACGTCGATATACACCAACAAATACACCCATGGAGAAATTACATCATTTTTCTGAAGTACTTGGGGGCCCTTCTATTTATATTAAACGAGATGATTTACTTGGGCTGACGGCTGGTGGAAATAAAACAAGAAAACTAGAGTTCCTTGTAGCCGATGCAATGGAAAAAGGTGCGGATACGTTAATTACATGTGGGGGCATTCAATCAAATCATTGCCGCTTAACACTAGCCGCTGCCGTTAAAGAGAAAATGAATTGCATCCTTGTGTTGGAAGAGGGCCTTTCTGAAAGTTCAGAGCCGGATTTTAACGGTAACTATTTTCTGTATCATTTATTGGGCGCTGAACAAATCAAGGTTGTTCCTAATGGAACAGACTTGATGAAAGAAATGCAGAAAGTAGCTAAAGAGGTAACGGAAGAGGGATATAAACCTTATATAATTCCGGTAGGGGGATCGAATACCATTGGTGCAACGGGATATGTTGCTTGTGCTCAGGAGATTTTGACACAGTCCTTTGATCAAGGAGTCAATGTGAATGCTGTTGTTTGTGTAAGCGGCAGCGGGGGAATGCATGCAGGTTTGGTGACTGGATTTTATGGAAATCAAAGTAAAATACCGGTAATCGGAATAAACGTAAGTAGAGGAAAAGCTGAACAAGAAGAGAAAGTTTTTCAGCTTGTGAAAGAAACTTCAGCACACATCGGCGTTCCGAATTCAATCCCTCGTGAGGCTGTTGTGTGTTTTGATGAGTATGTCGGACCTGGTTATGCTTTACCTACGCCTGAAATGGTGGAAGCTGTCAAGCTCATGGCCAGAACAGAAGGGATTTTACTGGATCCGGTTTATACGGGTAAAGCGGCTGCGGGACTCATTGATTTAGTAAAAAAAGGCACATTTAAACCGGAGGATAACATTCTATTCGTACACTCTGGCGGCGCCTCTTCGTTATACGCCAATACTTCCCTCTTTTATTGAAGTATAATTATATTATATAGTGTACCCATCAAAACAAATAGAAAGATGGGCAAGGGGATATCCTCTCTTATAGGGAATAAACTCCAAACTGAGGGAGCCAATAAATTTGGCTCCCTGCAGACTGTAGACAAACTCGATGAAAATCGAGTTTGTCTATTTTTTATGAGTTGTACAATTTGGCCGTTGATTTTCCA